>DASRVZ010000198.1:0-11159 GCA_035654835.1 Dermatophilaceae bacterium
ACAGCCTCAGAGCAGGGCCCATCCCCGGGGAGAATGACCTCTCCTGCGCCATCGCTCTCACTCACCTCGTCTGGGGTGAACTGCTGGCATATGGGACACAGGGAGGCCAGCGTCTGGACGAGGCCCAGATCAGTCTGAGAATGGTTCTCACCTCTCTGAGCTCACCGTGAACAAACGATCTCCAAGCGTATTTTCGAGCCCATGGAGGTGTGGCCGCCGTCCACACCAACTTTCAACTGCAACCAGTTGCAACCAACTGCTGAGCACAAAACACAGCTAGATATTACGGCTGAGCACGCTTGGTGCGGGTTCAAGTCCCGCCCTCGGCACCAGTTCCTAGACCTCTGACGCGCAGAAGAGTGGTTCGGCACCTCTCCACTACCCGCGCAGGCCTCACGTACATCGTGGCCGGCATCCTCGACCTCTGATGGGACCGCCGACCTGACGTAGGTAGGTCAGAGAAATGGCGCTGCCATGTCTTGCTGACCATGGTCAGCAAGGGGGAGACGCAGCAGGCGATCCAGCCGGGGTTGGTACCCTCGGCCTGATGATCAGCAGAGATGCTGGGACGGCCAGTTGTGGAGTGAGCACTTCAGCACAGGTGTCCCTGTGGAAACGACGATCGCGCTCCCGATGCTGAAGAAGAGGCACGCTTCAAGGCATGCCGCACCAGCAAGTGGTCGAAGGTTCGGCACGGCCGACGTGTTCGGCTGGGGCGGTGTGACCCTCGCAGGTGTGATCGGCGCCATGAGCTCCGGTTTCAGCGGCGCCGCAATGATGCTGGGGTTCTTCGTGCTTGTCGTCGGGGTGATCGCCTTGGCCCGGGGCAGGGTCGGTTGGGCTCGGTTGGGAAGTCGTGCAGCGGGCGGCGTCGCGCTCGCCGCGTCCATGATCATCATGACTGTTGGTGCGCTCGCCCCACCACCAACCACGTCCGCGTCGGTCACGACAGTGACTCCGGCTGCTGCGTCGTCGCCGACCACATCCGCCCCCGGGCTCGTCGCCACAGCGACACCGACGCCGGAGCCCGTTGCGACCGCTACCGCGCAAGGGTCGAGCTCCCCGCCAACTGTGGCTGCACCACCCGTGGTGCAGCCCGCGCCCGCCCCGGCAACGGTCGCACCCGGCAACGGTGCGACGGCGCTGTGCAATGACGGCACTCTCTCCTTCAAAGCCCACAACAGGGGTACATGCGCGAGCCACGGCGGCGTCAAGGTGTTCTACAAGTAAGACTTCGCTGAAGCCGCACACTTGTGGCTACGGCAGTCGCTTCCCGGCGAGCAGCATGCGCGAACCTTGACGCCAGTGCGCATTCTGACAGGACGTGTACTTCGTCCAGGTCGCGCCTTCGGCGATTGCCATGCAATCAGCGGCACGCTCACGAGCCGTCACGTCCCCTCCTCCGAACCACGCGTTCAGGGCGACATTTGCGGCCCGCACGTTCCACCCGTAGTTGTACAACGTGCGCGCGTGGGCGTATTCGTGCGAGGCCACGGCGTACACCTTCGAAGCGGGGGTGTTCGGAGAGATGTAGATGTGCCCGTTTGCGAGGTCGGTCGCACCCCAGTGCCCGTACCGGTTGGTGACCACCCAGGTGGCTACACCGGATCGGTAGTTCGGGATCCGGGCGATGGCCTGGTTCAGCAGGGTCCATGACGTTGGCCCGTGGACGATCTTGGCTGGGGTCGTCACCGCGGGGAGCTTCGAGGCGGATGAGGTGACGCCGGACGCGACTTTGGACCCGACGGTTGCCACGGACTTGGTGGCCGGTGCCGGCGCCACGGACTTGTTGGCCTGCGCCACGTGAGCGAGCGCAACTGGCGCTGCCGCGAGCTCCGCGACCGCGGAGGGCGACCGAGCCTGCTGGACGCGGGGGACAACGGACTCAGGCGCGCCAAGCATGGCTACGACGGCGAAAAGGGCGCACGAGATCGCCTTGGGGGACATGCGGATGCCTCAGCGGGGGTCGGGCGGTGGAACCGCGAACGAGAAGAACGTCGTCAGGACCCAGATGGCGGACAGACAAGACTCACTGGATGACGTACCAGCAGGACGCTTTAATGCCAATATGTGATGCAATCGTATGACGTAGACGACTTGACAGGAATACGCTAAAAAGCGTAATTCGTGCGAATAACCGCATTTGGACGGGTCGCGCCAGGGCTTCGGTAGGCTGACCTTCGTGACCGACGACGCCAAGCCCAAGCCGAGCCCGCCAGCCAGCCAGATTGACGGCGCTCTTGATAGCCCGATCGCGAGCACCGCCACCAAGGCCCGCATCCTGGTGGCCGAGGATGAGGCGCTGATTCGTCTGGACCTCGCCGAGATGCTCGTCGAGGCCGGTTATGACGTCATCGCCCAGGCCAGCAACGGCGAGCAAGCCGTTGATCTCAGCCGCGAGCTCAAGCCGGATCTGGTGATCATGGACATCAAGATGCCTGTGCTTGATGGCATCAGCGCGGCAGAGAAGATCGGTAAGGAACGGATCGCACCGGTGGTGATTCTCACGGCGTTCAGCCAGAAGGAGCTCGTCGAGCGTGCGCGCGACGCAGGCGTCATGGGCTACATCGTCAAGCCTTTCGATGCCTCTGACCTCACCCCGGCCATCGATATCGCGCGTTCCCGCTGGCTCGAGCTGCACGCCCTCGAGGCCGAGATCGCGGACCTGGGCGAACGGTTGGAGACCCGCAAGTCCGTGGATCGTGCCAAGGGCGTGCTGATGGCGCAGCTGAACATCAGCGAGTCCGAGGCCTTCCGTTGGATCCAGAAGGCCGCGATGGACCGCCGCCTGGGCATGCGCGAGGTTGCCGCCGCAGTCGTTGCCGGTATGACGGCTGGTTCCGAAGGCACCTAGAGCGTAGGCGGATGCGAGTCACAGATCTCGTGCTCAGGTCTGCCAGGTGACGTCGTGCGCGGTGACGGTGGCGGTGAGATCCCGTCGGTGGATAAACGTGGGGGTACCGCCCAGCGGAGCGAGGGGGAGGGTGGTAGCCGCAGAGCAGGGCCAGGTTGAGCAGGCAGGTCGGTCCGCCGTCGATCCAGTGTTTGACGTGATGCGCGTCGGCCCATTGAGGTGGCCGTCCGCAGCCGTGGTAGGTGCAGCCTTTGTCTCTGGCCTATAGGGCGGCGAGCAGTGCTGGGGTGACGAGTCGTTTGGTTCGCCCGACGTCCAGGGGTTGGCTTTCGGAACCCAGGACCATAGGGATTATCGAGCGTCGCAGGCGAGCTTGCGGACGGTCTGGGGGGAGAGGACCTGACCGGCCAGGGTGGTTCCGGAACCTCTGACGGCACCCAGAAGCCGGTCGTATCCGATGGTGACCACGATCTGGGCTTTGGTGGTGGTCGGCGCGGCGTCGGCCGGCTCGAGGTGGTCACTGTTCGCCAACAGCCACTCGGTGCTGGAGGGTGACGACGACTCTGAGACGACCCCGCGGGACTCCGCCTCCTGGACCAGGGCGACCCGGGCGCAGTCGAGCTGGGCGGCCAGGGCGTCGACCGCGGCGGCGATGTCGGCGAACCCGTCGTTACCGGTGCGCCAGAGCTCTGACGGCAGCTTGGCCAGCAGCTCGGTGACCGCGGCAAGGAACCCGACCGGGCCCTCACTCGCGGTGTTCTCGAACATGTGTACTGGGTATCCGCTTAAGTAAAGTACGATCGTGAGATGACGGAAGTGGTGCAGCGGCATCCTGTTGGTGGCGTTGATTATCCGACGACTTTCCAGCAGTTGCTGGCCTGGTTCCCAGACGACGCCACGTGCCTGAACTACCTGGCGGGCTTGCGGTGGCCGAACGGGTTCGTGTGCCCTGCGTGTGAGTCGGGTCGATATTGGCGGACCGCGGCAGGCCGCTGGATGTGCGCCGAGTGCGGTCGGCAGACCTCGGTCACCGCGGGGACGATCTTCCACCGCACCCGGACCCCGCTGTCAACCTGGTTCGCGGCGGTCTGGTTCCTGACCAGCCAGAAGAACGGGGTCTCAGCGCTCGGCCTACAGCGAGTCCTGGGCTTCGGCTCCTATGAGACGGCGTGGGCGTGGATGCACAAGCTGCGCCGCGCCATGGTTCGCCCTGAGCGGGACCAGCTCGGCGGGGTCGTGGAGCTCGACGAGGTGTTCATCGGCAACGAAACCCGTGGCAGCGCAGGCGGAGTCAAGGACAACACCGCCGTCATGATCGCCGTGGAGTCACTACCCGGACGCAAACTCGGCAGGGTGCGGATGGAGGTCTCGCCACTAGCCCGATCCGCCGCGCTGGTCGAGTTCGCCCAGCGCACCATCGCCCCCGGGTCGACAATCCGCACCGATGGCGCAAGGCACCTGCGGATCCTGTCAGACCTGGGTTTCCAACACGAGTACTTCATCGGAGCGAGTTCCACGCTGCCCGCCCACGTCTTCCTCCCCGGCGTCCACCTGGTTGCCTCGCTACTCAAACGCTGGCTCACCGGCACGCTGCACTACGCCGCCTCCCAAGACCACCTGGGCTACTACCTGGACGAGTACACCTTCCGCTTCAACCGGCGCACCTCCAAGGCTCGAGGCCTGCTGTTCTACCGACTGCTCCAACAAGCAGTCGGCACCGACCCTCACCCTCTGAAAGACCTGCTGAAACCATCAAAGACAACTTGACTTAAGCGGATACCCAGTACATGTGTTCTAGTGTACGTGACGGGACCGACACACTAACGCAGGAGCACCACCAGCTGGGTAAGGATCGGAGCCACGATCAGCGCCGGCAACAGATCACCCACTGGGATCTCACGAATCCGCAGCAGCCGGAACGCGATTCCCACCAACAACAGGCCCCCAGTGGCCGTGAGGGCGGCGATGTGGGCATCAGGCAGTAGCGAGCCCATCACCACACCCAACGCAGTCAGCAAGCCCTGGACCACTGCTACAGACACGGCAGACAACAGGACGCCGATGCCGAACGATGAGGCGAAGGCGACGGAGGCGAATCCGTCGAGGACGGACTTCAAGGTCAACTGGTCGATCCCGTTGCCCAGCCCATCGGACAATGAGCCGAGGATGGTCAGCGGTCCGACGCAGAACAGCAGTGACGCACTGAGCCAGCCCTCGATGAAGCGCTCACGGGCGGCGTGGTTTTGACCTGTCTCCAGGGCGCCGACAAGTTTCGGGCGGCGCGCAAGTCGAGCCTGGATGACGCCGGCCAGGCTCTCCAGACGGCCTTCGATCCGCATCAGAGAACCGGAGATGCCGCCGATCAGCAGGCTGCCAAGAACAATGAGCACCGGGGCACCCGATCCCACGGCGGCCGTCAGGGACGCGTCGGTCACCTTGACTGCAGACAGGCCTGCCATCAGCAGGACCGTGAGCCCGAGGCAGTCC
Source organism: Dermatophilaceae bacterium (assembly GCA_035654835.1). Lineage (GTDB taxonomy): Bacteria > Actinomycetota > Actinomycetes > Actinomycetales > Dermatophilaceae > UBA4719. The sequence continues at coordinate 5,342 of DASRVZ010000198.1, forward strand.
GTGACGACGGACCGAGTGCGCTCCGAGAGGCGGTGACCCACCGCCATACCGAGCAGCGACCCGACGACAATCGTTCCCACGTTGATGACTGTCCCGAGACCGGGGAAGGCGCCGTTCATGCGCGCCACTGTAGGGCGACGCCTCCTCACTCCCGTGAGGGACAGGCTCGCATGGCAGGCAATCCCGATGAGTTCACGGAGTAGGTACACGGATCTGGCCGAATGCGCCTACGCTATCGGCGGTCACTCCTTCTTTATCGGACTGTGACCTTCGGTCGGGGGCCCGGAGCCATTGCTGTTCCATCGATGGAGGAGATCGTGTCCCGACCCCAGTTCACCGTCCGCCGGGTGACTCCTGAGCTCGAACCTGACTTCACGGTCCTTCTGACCACCGCCCTCCTCGAGATCGGCGCAACCCCGGCGGCGCGTCCTGTTTCCAAGGAACGGGTCGCCACTGCTCTTGCCCGTGATGGCGTGCGTGCCTACCTCGCCTCGAGCGAGGGCGAGCCGGTCGGATATGTCGTGCTGGTTCGCAGCCAGCTCTCATTCATGAGCGAGGCGTCGTGCGTCTCGATCGATCAGATCTTCGTTGTCCCTGAAGCCCGCCGGGGCGGTGCCGCCCGCGCGCTGCTCAGCGCTGCCGCGACGTATGCCGATCGCCTGGGTGCCGACCAGATCGCCTGCTCGGTGCCAGCCCAGGGTCGCGATGCGAACCACTTCCTTGCTCGGCTTGGTTTCTCGCCCGACGTCGTGCGGCGCGCGACCACCACGTCCGCCCTGCGCCGCAAGCTCGCTACGGGCGATGAGGCGCATCCGGCGCTCGATCGGTTGCTGCAGCGTCGTCGGTCGCTTCGGGCGCGGGCGACTCGCTCCGCCGAGCTCATCCGCCACTGACCCACGCTTCTGACCGCTACTGCCCGCCTCCCCTGTTGGGCCTCAGGCGCCCGGGGGCTTCGGCCGGATCAGACAGGTGATCCGTGAGGTGCACACCCGGTTGTCGTTCTCATCGGTGATCACGACCTCGTAGGCCGCCAAGGTGTTGCCCAGCGACAGCGCTGTGGCGACCCCGGTGACGAACCCCTCCCGGGCCGCACGGTGATGAGTGGCGTTGATGTCCACGCCGACCGCGATCCGTCCCTCGCCGGCATGCAGCACGGCCGCGATGGACCCCAGGGTCTCGGCGAGCACCACGCTCGCGCCTCCGTGCAACAGCCCGTACGGCTGGGTGTTTCCGGCGACCGGCATCCGGCCGACGACTCGCTGGGGTGAGGCCTCGAGGAACTCGATCCCCATCTTCTCCCCGAGGGTGCCCCCATTCATCGCGTTCAGTCCGTTGAGAACCAGGTCGTGCCCGTCGCCCGTCAGTTCAGTGCCCATCAACCTGCCTATCGCTCTGTGTTGGTTAGTTCGGTGTTGGCCAACTCTGTGTCGGCAAGCTGGTGTTGGCTCACTGGTGTTGGCTAACTCCGTGTCCGGTCGTGGCCCTAGGCTGCCATGCGTGAGCCGACTCCTACTTCTCGACGGTCATTCGTTGGCTTATCGAGCGTTCTTCGCACTCCCGAAGGAAAACTTCTCTACCAGCACTGGTCAGTACACCAACGCGGTCTACGGCTTTACCTCGATGCTGATCAACGTTCTGCGCGACGAGACGCCGACCCACATCGCGGTCGCATTCGACGTCAGCCGCCAGACGTTCCGCATGGCCGAGTATGCCGAGTACAAAGCCGGCCGATCCGCTACGCCTGACGAGTTCAAGGGTCAGATCTCGTTGCTGCACGAAGTGCTGGACGCGCTGCGGATCCCGCACGTCGAGGTCGAGGGTTTCGAGGCGGATGACGTGCTCGCGACCCTGACGACGGCGGCCATCGAGCGGGCCGGCATCGACGAGGTGCTCGTCTGCTCCGGCGACCGCGACACATTCCAGCTGGTGACCAACCGGGTGACTGTCCTCTACCCGGTCAAGGGGGTCTCCGAGCTGGCCCGCATGACCCCGGCCGCGGTCGAGAAGAAGTACGGCATTCCGCCCCAGCGCTACAGCGATCTTGCGGCCCTGGTGGGTGAGTCGTCGGACAACCTGCCGGGCGTCCCCGGAGTCGGTCCCAAGACCGCCGCCAAGTGGATCCAGCAGTATGGCGATCTCACCGGTGTGGTCGCCAACATCGCTGACATCCCTGGCAAGGCGGGTCAGTCATTGCGGGACAATCTCGATCTCGTCCTGCGCAACCGCCGGCTCAACCAGCTGATCCACGACGTCGCGGTCGACGTCACGGTCGACGATCTCGAGCGCAAGACGTGGGACCGCGAGGAGGTTCACCAGGTCTTTGACGGCCTGGAGTTCAGGGTCCTGCGCGACCGCCTCTTCTCGACGCTCGAAGCCGTTGAGGTTGAAGCAGACTCAGGTTTCGACCTCGATGGAGCTGTGTTGTCGTCTGCCCAGGTGCCGGCCTGGCTGACCGAGCACACAGCACCGGGTTCGAGGGTCGGCGTCCACGTGGACGGCACGTGGGCACGGGGGACCGGCGACGCCCAGGCGCTGGCCATCGCGACCGGGGCCGGCGCAGCGGCATACATCGATCTGACCGCTCTCGACCCCACGGCAGAGGGCGCCGTCGCGACCTGGCTGGGTGACCTGGGACGCAACAAGGCCCTGCATGACGCCAAGGGTCCGATGCAGGCGCTCGCGGCCAGGGGTCTGTCGCTGGCCGGGCTGAGTAGCGACACCGCCCTGGCGGCCTACCTCGTGCGGCCGGATCAGCGGTCCTATGACCTGGCCGATCTCGTGCTTCGCCACCTCAGCCGCGAGCTTCGCAATGACACCGATTCTGGCGGCCAGGGGTTGCTGGACTTCAGCGCCGACGGCGAGGCCGAGGCGCAGACGGCAATGGTGCGCGCCCGGGCGATCCTCGACCTGTCGGTGGCGTTGGACGCCCAGCTCGAGGAGACAGGCGGCACAAGCCTGCTCGCGCAGATCGAGCTTCCGCTGGTGGACGTGCTGGCCCGCATGGAGCGTGTCGGCGTCGCTGCGGACGTTGCGGCGATGGAGGAGCTCGAGGCCGACTTCGCCGCCAAGGTGCGCGAGGCACAGGGCGACGCGTATGACGCGATCGGTGGCGAGCAGATCAACCTCGGCTCGCCCAAGCAGCTGCAGGTGGTGCTGTTCGACACCTTGGGCATGCCCAAGACCAAGAAGACCAAGACGGGTTACACGACTGACGCCGATGCCCTCACCGATCTCTTCGCCAAGACCGAGCATCCATTTCTTGAGGCGCTGCTGCGCCACCGTGATGCCACACGTCTGCGGGTGACCGTCGAGGGTCTGCTCAAGTCGGTGGCCGACGACGGTCGCATCCACACGACCTACCAGCAGACGATCGCGGCCACCGGACGCTTGTCATCGACCGACCCGAACCTGCAGAACATCCCGATCCGCACCGAGGAGGGGCGCCGTATTCGCGAGGTCTTCGTTGTGGGACAAGGGTTTGAGTCGCTGATGTCGGCCGACTACAGCCAGATCGAGATGCGGATCATGGCCCACCTGTCCGGCGACGAAGGTCTCATCGAGGCGTTCAGGTCGGGGGAGGACCTGCACCGGTTCGTGGCCTCGCGAGTCTTCGCGGTCGCACCAGAGGACGTCACCGCGGCGATGCGCTCCAAGATCAAGGCGATGTCCTACGGCCTGGCCTACGGCCTCTCCGCGTTCGGGCTCTCCAAACAGCTGTCCATCCCGACCGGTGAGGCCGCGACCCTGATGACCGAGTACTTCACCCGGTTCGGTGGCGTTCGCGACTACTTGCAGGACGTCGTCGTCCAGGCGCGGGGGACCGGCTACACCGAGACCATGCTGGGCCGTCGGCGCTACCTGCCGGACCTGAACTCCGACAACCGCCAGCGACGTGAAGCGGCTGAGCGGATGGCGCTGAACGCTCCGATCCAGGGCTCGGCCGCCGACATCATCAAGCTGGCCATGCTGCGTGTCGATGCCGCCCTGCGCGAGTCCGGTGCTTCCTCGCGGGTCCTGCTCCAGGTGCACGATGAGCTGGTCCTGGAGATTGCGGCTGGCGAGCGTGAGGCCGTCGAGGCGCTGGTTCGCATGGAGATGGGCGCCGCTGTCGAGATGGATGTGCCGCTGGAGATCAGCGTCGGAGTTGGCGGGTCCTGGCACGACGCCGGTCACTAGGAATCGCTCAAGAGGTATTGCCGGTTGCAGCGGAGCGATTGCGCCTGATCCGGACCTCCAGCGAGATAACTTCGCATTCATGTGGCATAAGTCGTCTGCGGAGGTCCGCCCTACGTTACTGTCCCGTACGTCTGCTTTCACCCCAGGACGCATCGGGCGCCCGCGAGGCAGGTCTTTCGTGAGGTGGACGATGCTCCGAACCCTGCTTTCAGGCTTTGTGCTTGCGCTGTGCACGGCAGTTGTCTTGATGATCGGTGGTGGTTCCGAGCTTGAGCACGTCGCTCTCCTAGGGGCAGCCCTCGGTGGTGTGATCGGTCTCGTGCCTCACGACCCGCCCCTGGGGAAGCTCGGTGGCTTCGCCCTCGGTTTCGGGATGGCGTGGATGGCTTTCGCGATCCGCGCGGCCGTTCTGCCTGACTCCACGATCGGACGGGCCGTTGCCGCGTTCCTGGTCATTCTCATCTGTGGCGGGGTGGCTGCCATCAGCTCCGGCAGGATGCCGCTCTGGAGCAGCCTCGTTGGTGCAGCCGCGATGGTCGGCGCGTACGAGACGTCGTACGGCGCATCGCCCTCGACCTTCCTGACCACGTCGCCGCAGGCCGCGAGCACGGTGCTCCTTGCTGCGGCGTTCGGATACATCGGCACCACCGTCATCCACACGTTCGTCAAGAGCCCGGAGGCCTCGCCGACGCGCCGCCCGAGCCGCGCCCCAGACAGCGACAAAGAGATGCTCGAGCGTCTCATGGCAGGAGAGACCAAATGAAGCGCAAGACCACCCCCGCCCGTATCGGAGCGGCCCTGGTTCTGGCCCCTGCGGTTCTGTTCCTGGCCAGTGGCCAGGCGCTGGCGGCCAGCAACGTCATCATCACCAACACCGAGACCATCCAGGCGCATCTCAACGCCGACGGCTCAGTGCAGGACGCACGCGTCTATGAACAGATCGCGCTGCAGGGCGACGGCACCGTCACCTTCAACAACCCGGTCTCGACCGCAAAACTGCGCAACCTCGACGGTTTCGGCAAGTTCGAGGTCAAGGACGGCAGCATCGTCAGCACTCAGACGGTGAACGGTGACAAACGGCTGCGCGCGGTGAGCGACTACGACAAGAAGCTCCCGCTCACGGTCGCGGTGACCTACAAGCTCGACGGCAAGACCGTCGAGGCGCGCGACGTGGTCGGCAAGTCGGGTCTCCTCGAAGTCCACTACACGGTGGCAAACGTAACCGGCAAGGCCCAAGACGTGACGTTCGACGACGGCACCGGCAAGATGATCACCGAGACCCAGCAGGTCGTGATCCCGATGGTCGGTTCCCTGACCACGGTGCTGCCATCCAGCTTCACTGATGTGCGGTCGGGTGAGGCGAGCATGGCCGGTGACGGCAGCGGCAGGATGAAGATGACTTTCACTATGACGCTGTTCAGCCCGATCGCCACGCCCACCGCAGAGTTCGGCTACTCGGCTCAGATCAAGGACGGCGTGATCCCGCCGGCGAACATCTCGTCGCTCCCGGTGAACCCGCTCGAAAGCCCGTCGTTCAAGGGTGGCGCCGCGAGCTATAAGGGCGGAGCCGACTCCGGCATTACGCTCACCGCCGGCGCGGCCGAGATCGACGCGAACGTCCTGAAGCTGCGCGACGGGGCCG
>DASRVZ010000199.1:0-6510 GCA_035654835.1 Dermatophilaceae bacterium
TCTGTGGGGAATACGCACGTAAGTTGTCGATGGAAGGGACGTTTTCGCTGGTGACGGGCTTGCCGCCGTTGGTCTGTAAATCCATCGCGAAAGCTTCGAAGGTTCGAATCCTTCACCTGCCACCACGTGCTGAAAGGGCCCCTGACCTGCGGAAACGCGGGTCAGGGGCCCTTTCGTGTACCCGGCGGGGCACCCAAAATGGGGTGCCTGAGTCGTTCTTCATCTCAGCCTTGGGTGACAGGGCTGTGACCGCGCAAACGTGGAAGGCGGACATTTGGGTCCGGCACCGTTGCCAGGACGCGCCGGGCAGGTTCGCCCCGATCGCCTCGACCAGGGCCGGCGTGCGCGTCGGAGGTCACCAGTGCGACGCCCGTTCAGGCCGCGGGCCATCAGCTGTCGCAACAGATCCGGGCTGGCCTGCTCCAAGTGCTCGTGCAAGGACTCGGACTTGCTTGAACACCTTGCTGTCCGCTGAGGCTGACAGCGTGTGTGGTGCCGCGTACGGCACCCGCGATCCGGAGCGGACCAATCGGCGCAACGGGTATCGACACCGCGACCTGGACACCGCAGGTCGCGACCACAGAGGTACCCGTCGGCGTTGACACCGGAAGAGCGCGGTGATGATCCCGAGGATGGCCCAGAACGCGACCTTGGCGAAGTTGGGCAAGCCAACCGAGTTGAACGCCGCAGCGTAAGCCGCGTGGTCGTCCAGTGCGGTGTATTTCTGCATGCCGGTCAGCACGGTAGCGGCGAGCAGGTAGAGGACCATCGCGATCGCCAGCGAAATGATGATTGCCTTGGGAAGGTTGCGTTCCGCGTCCTTCGACTCCTCGGCAGCCGTGCTCATCGCGTCGTACCCGAACACGGTCGCGGCCCCTGTCGCCGCACCACTGAGCCCGTAGGGGAAGTAGGGCGTGAGGTTGTCAGCGTTGACATAGAACGCGCCTACAACGATGACGGCGAGCACGACGCGTTCGACTGCATCGGGGCCAAGGCTGCCGGCATGCGCACCGTATTCGTCGACCGGCGCGGGCGCCCGTTCGGCAACGACGGGTACCCGCCTGCCGCGGTGGTGCCCGACTTCGCCCAGCTGCCAACGGTTCTCCGCGCTGCGCAGCGGTGGCAGGCCTTGCGTGCCCTCAAGGTCTCGACGTCCGGTTACCCGGCAGTCGTGGCGGTAAACGGCACCGTCGGTGCGCTGCCGAGAGCGGCTCAGTCCCCGATCAGCCTCTGGCCGTTGAACCAGCAGACAGCCCGCAGCCAGTCCTCGTCGAAGAGTGGCTCTCTGTCCCAAAGCCGCTCAAGGGCTTCGAGCTGACGGGCATACGGGTAGGGGATGTTCGGGAAGTCGCTCCCCAGCACGACCCGTTCCTGCAGCGCAGCCAGCCGCGGCAACAGGCCGACAGGAAAGGGCGCGACCTCCTCGAAGAAGTCGGTGAACGCCATGGTCGTGTCCAGGTGCACTCGCGGGTACATCTCGGCCAGGGTCAGAAACTCCCGGTACTCCGGTGCACCCAGATGGGCCACCACCGCGGTCAGCTGCGGATGTCGACGCAGCACGCCCTCGAGCTTGTCCGGCCCGGTGAAACCCGCCCGCGGAACCGGGCCGCTGCCGACGTGGATGACCACCGGGACGCCCGCGTCCGCCAGGAGCCCCCACACCTCGTCCAGGATCGGCTCGCGCAGGTCGAACCCGCCCACCTGTGCGTGGATCTTGAACACCCGCGCGCCCCGCTCGAGCGCCGAGCGCACCTGGTCGAGGACGCCGTCCTCAGGAAAGAACGTCGCGCTGGGGACACAGGCCGGCTCTGCCGCCGAGAGGTCCAGGGCGAAGTCGGTGAGGTCGCCTGCCATGCCGGGCCGGTGCGCGTAGGTGAGTGCGGTGAAGCGGCGTACCCCCATCTGTCGCAGGTGCGCCAACCGCCTGTCCTGCTCCCAGCGATACTCGAGCGGCCAGGGGCGCCCGATCAGTGGCCCCGCTTCATCGAAGTGCGCCCATACCCGCCGCAACATCCGCTCGGGCAGGAAGTGGGTGTGGATGTCGACCAGCCCCGGCAGTCCGAGTTGTCGCCACCAGCCCGGCACGTCGGAATCCGCTAGCGGTTCCATATGATCCCTTCCGAAGTTCAGAAGCTATGTTCAAGGGCTCTTGGTACTTGGGCGGGTTGACCTCGACCGCTGGTAGTTCACGCGGCCCGCATTCGACATCCCAAGCGCTCGTCGCCACCGCCGCTCGTCACCTCTGCGGTTGGCAAGGGTCGACCGTGATCCAGTGGCAGATTCACTCGGCGATCGGCGAAATAGTGGGCCCCTTGTTGGCCATCGCCGCGATGGATGCCGTCATGTCTTTGACGAAGGTATCGCGGGTCACGGCAGCAACAAGGTCCAAAGAGAGATAAGGATTAAGGTCCTCAAGTTCGACGAGGAGGAGTTCATCGGTCTGCGTGCGACACGCGTCCACGCGCTGAATCCCGTGCCTGATGTCGTTCCAGTCAATGAACCGCTGGGCGAAAGCTAGATCGGCATCGGTCGCCTCGTAGGGTTCGAGCATCCACCGCTGCTCGGTGTGAGGCGCGTACAACGCGTACTCGAAGGTGTGGTCGACGAAGTAGAACGACACCTCGTACCGAAAGCCGACACGAGGCTGGACTAGGAGGTTGTCATAGGTCAGGTCCTCCAAGTGCTCGCGGTGAACGAACCTCAGGCCTACGGAATCAGCGCCGAACTTGGGCTTAGCCACGTACTGGCTCGCCTGCGGTAGGCGATCAATGTCTTGAGGTCGGTCAATGGTCGGGATGACGGCGTAGCCGGCCGCATACAAATCCAGTAGGTACTGCTTGCCTGCCATGTCCGCCTTACCGGTCAACTCGGTGAAGACACGAACTCCGGCCTCAACGGCGCGGCGGCGGAAATCGTCGTGATCAGCTTGGTAGTACAACGCGGGGCCGCTGTTACGAACCACAACGACATCGAAGGACTCCATCAAGGCAGCGGCATCCATCGGGTGACAGAGGGCAACGTCGAAATGCTTCCGCAGCTGGGAGGACAAGAAGATGTCCTCATCGCAGTAACGACGCCCGCGGGCCTCGTACGCCAGGTCGGTGACGTAAAGGACGCGAGTTCTGCGGGGCGGCATGGGTTCTCCTTGTCGGTTGGGTTGTGGGTGAAGTCTCGTCTAATGCTGCGGGGCGCGACCCGGCTGACCACGCTTACCCAAGGAATCGGGCCTGAAGCTGTTTGCGCTCAAAGCACTCATCTGGCCGCATTCCGCGCGCTCGCCACGTAGGACCGTGCCGGCGGCCAGCATGCCGACGACCCACGCTCGCCCGCGGTCCTGGCCTCGGCCACGTTCACTATGGCGAAGATGATGAGAAAGCCTGCGCTGCCCATCGTGGAGATGCTTTCTAGGACCAGCAGGTTCGCGAGCACGATCGTGGAACCGGCGGTGATGAACAGCCCTTCGCCCGGGGGCACTTCCACGCGCGGTGACCTCATCGGCTCTGGAGCCGGGCGAGTCCTGGCAAAGCTCCTTTGCCTGCGCGCGAGTCGCCGGGTCCGAGACGTCTTGTGTGGCCCCGCCAGACCAAGTCGGGACCGATGACCCTTCCGCAAGTGACACACCGCGGATGTCAACTTCGCGCTGGTCGTTGTGCGCCAGACTGCGGTCATGACCGCGCTGCTGCTCGCGAGGAAATCTTCCTGCTCGCCCACAATGAGGAGTCGTGACCTGATGCCGCTAACGACACCGCCGTCTCGCGATCCATCACCCATCCGGAGCGTCACCGCCGAACTCAAGGGCGATGGTGCGGATTCGAGTCGGCTCATGGCCGGTGAGATGCGGCGTGTGCATGATCGGCTCGGTCGTTGAGGTTCGTCCTGAGGAACGGGCGACTGCCCGGAAGTGACCAGATCGTCAACGTCGAAGTCATCGACGGGACGATTCGCCGGATCGGGTCCATCGATCCGTCCATGGCTCCGGTGGAGACGATCGACCTCGGTGAACGCTGGCTGATCCCGGGGCTGTGGGATAACCATGTTCACTTCAGCCAGTGGGCGCAGACCGCTAGGCGACTGGACGTGTCGACCGCGAGGTCCGCGGCCACTGCGGCCATTCTGGTAGCAGAACGAGCAGTCGCCATCCCAGTAGGCGAGAGTCTGCTCGGGTTCGGCTTTCGTGACGCGCTGTGGCCGGATGCGCCGACACGTGAACTGCTGGACGCGGCGGCCGGCCCCATCCCGGTGGTCTTGGTCGGTGGTGACCTGCACTCCTGCTGGATGAACTCGATGGCACTGGCGCGATACGGCTTTGCGGATCATCCGAGCGGGTTTCTCCGCGAGGACGACAGTTTCGCCGTTCTGCGTGCCCTTGACACCGTTGCCGACCTGGTGCTGGACGGCTGGGTCGACGAAGCGGCCCGGAAGGCGGCATCTCGTGGCGTAGTCGGAATCGTCGATCTGGAGATGACGTGGTCTCTCGATCCGTGGGTGCGCCGAATCGCGGCCGGCGCTGATGCCCTCCGAGTCGAGTTCGGCATCTACAGCGAAGACTTAGATCGCGCAGTGGGTCTCGGGCTTCGCTCCGGCGCTGTGATTGATGGCACAGACGGGTTGCTCACGGTTGGTCCATACAAGGTCATCAGCGACGGCTCGCTCAACACCCGGACGGCGTATTGCTACGACGAATATCTGGGGCTGGAAGGCCGGGCCGCTTCACGCGGGCTACCCACGGTGTCGAAGGACGAGCTACTTTCACGCATGCGAACGGCGACCCAGGCTGGGATTCGCCCGGCAGTGCACGCCATCGGCGATCACGCCAACGGCATAGCCCTTGACGCCTTCGAGGAGCTTGGCTGCACCGGAAGCATCGAACACGCTCAGCTGCTTGCGGCGGCAGACATTGCACGCTTCGCGAAACTCGGTGTGGTGGCCAGCGTGCAGCCCGAACACGCCATGGATGATCGCGACGTCGCCGACCACTATTGGGACGGGCGCACCGAGCGCTCGTTCATGTTAGCCAGCCTCCTGAACGCGGGTGTTGTACTTAGGCTCGGTTCCGATGCCCCGGTGGCACCGCTCGATCCCTGGGTGACCATGGCTGCTGCCGTCGGCCGCACACGGGATGGTCGGGAACCGTGGCACTCCGAGCAGGCCATTTCCCGACAGTCAGCCCTTGCCGCGTCCGCGCGCGGACGACACGTGGTCGCAGTCGGAGACGTGGCCGACCTGGCGATCTGTGAGGTCGATCCGTTCGCCGCATCTGTTGCCGACCTGAGACGGATGCCCGTGGCCGCGACGCTACTCGGCGGCCGCTTCACGCACAACGCACTCTGAACCGGTTGGCCCCGGGGTTTTCTTCATCGGATGCGGTTGGCGACCCGAAGTGGCGCGCCCCGAGGTCGGTCAGTCCGGGTTGAACGTCAGATTGCTGAAGGAGCCATGCCCATGACTCGGACGACCGCTGCTGACGGCACCTGCGACGCCCGGACCAGCCTATTCGCGGCACCTGGTAACCGAACCCGGCCTCGGCTCCCGCTTCGAACCCGCCGAGGCAAATGTCCAACAACCACTTCCGACACGACCGCACACCGGCAAGGTCGCACCCGCTGATGTGAGTGCGTTCAGATGACGCAGGTGGGACGTGCGTGGGTCCGGCAAAGGATCCCCTGCGGTGATGGCTGACTTGCCCTCGCCGGGGCACGGCCACGCCGGTGAGCGTTTCCCCAACTGGGTGGCGCCTAAACTCGGGCGATGCCCGATCGAAGTTCTGCGGCGCCACGCTCACGTAGCGCGGGGCTGCAGGCCCGCCGACGTCTTCGTGAACCAGGCTGGGTGCCGAATCAACACGGGGCGTGGGCGATGCTCATCGTGCCGTTCGCCGTCGGCGCGCGTGATGCGGGGCCGAGCTGGCGACACCTGCTGCTGCTGTTCGCCTGGCTGGTTGGGTACTTCGCGTTCTTCGCCGCCGGGCTATGGCTTCGGTCCCGAGGCAAGCGCCGTTACTGGCCACCGGTGCGCACCTATGGGGTCCTTACCGTCGTGCTCGGCCTGGTCGTGATCGTGGTTCAGCCCGACGTGCTGCACTGGGCCGTCGTCTTCCTCCCTTTGCTCGCCTTCAGTTTGTGGTGCTCCTGGCGACGGGCGGACCGCTCGTTGCTCAACGATGGGGTGACGGTCCTGGCCGCGTGCCTCATGACGGTCGTGGCCGCTGGGTTTGGTGAGCCGCTCGGGGAGCCAGGGACGCCCGGCCTCGCGGGACTGGCGTGGCTGCCAGGGGCCGATCAGGGGAGAACCTGGCTGCTGGCTGGGCTGCTCCTTGCGTATTTCGCCGGCACGGTCCTCTACGTCAAGACGATGATCCGCGACCGTGGACACGTCGGGAGGTACCGGCTCTCGGTGATGTACCACGTCGCCGTATGTGTGCCCGCGTCGGTCGCAAGCCCGTGGTTGGGGGCGCTTTTTGTTGTACTCGCATTACGGGCCGCCGTCGTGCCCAAGCGGTGGCCCGGGCTG
>DASRVZ010000200.1:0-3671 GCA_035654835.1 Dermatophilaceae bacterium
GGCGATGAGAAGGACCGTGCCCTGGCCAACACTGGAGCTCAGCGAGGCGAGGCCGATGATGCCGCCGAGGATGGGTCCGACGCACGGGGTCCAGCCGGCGGCGAAGGCCATGCCCATCAGGGTCGAACGACCGTAGTTCGGGGCAAGGACCTTGACGGTGCCGTCCCCCGAGGCCGACCTTCCGACAAGCCGCCCGGTCGGGACCGAAACCTGTCGGTACAGGGCCGAGATACGGATGAGCCCGGCGACGTGCAGGCCCATCACGATGATGATGGCGCCGCCCACCTGTCGCAGGATCCCGAGGTAGTCGTTGAGGAAGTACCCGATGAGTCCGATGGACGCCCACAGGCCGACGAACACGATGGTGAAACCGAGGACGAAGGCCAGTGAATGGTGGAACGTGACTCGCCGCGCCTTGGGTGAATCGGCAGGGGTGGTCCCGACCATGTAGCTCAGGTAGGCCGGGACCAGTGGAAGGCAGCACGGCGACGCGAAAGACACGATTCCTGCAAGGAACGCCAGGAGGATGGTGAGGATGGTCATTGCGTCACTTGGCGCCCGGAGTAGCCGACGCGCTGGGGGTTGAGCTCTTCAGGTGGTTGGCGACCGTCTTCGCCAGTGCGGAGTTGGGGTCGATCGCGACGACCTTCTTCCACTCGGCGGTCATCTTGGCCGTGTCGGGCGGGGTCTGGCTGAAGTAGAGGAAACCAAGGTCGTAGTGCACCTCAGCCACGTTGGGGTAGAGCTCCGCGGCGATCAGCCACTGCTTCTTGGCCTCGACCGCATTGCCAAGGTTGAACTGCCCGGCACCAAGCGCCAGGAGCGCCACCTGGTTCTTCGGGTCGACGGCGAGAATCTTCTGCTCCCAGACAACTGCATTCTTGAAGTCGGTGGCGGCGAAGTAGAGGTTGCCGATGCCCTGGAGCGAGGCAATGTCCTTGGGGTTCGCGCTGATCTTCTGCATCAGCGCGGCCAGTTTGGCCTGATCGACCGGGGTGGCCGCCCCGGCAGCCGCTGTCGTCTCCGTTCCCGTCGGCGTGCCTGAGATGCCTGGGACGTCTGAGCTCTTGCCCATCTGGAAGACGAAGAAGACGATAGCCACGGCGAGTACGGCACCGATCGCACCAATGATCTTGTTCCGCTGTGGCTTGTTTGCCGCGAGCGCTGCGAACGGGCTGGACGGCGCGGAGGGGGCTGGAGGGGAGGCTGGGATGTCCTTCGAGAGGTCGACCGCGGCAGCCGGGGAGATCAAGCTCGCCGAGACAAGGTCAGCCTCGGGGCCGGACAAGAGGGCAAAAGCCTCATCCACGTCGGCGGTCCGAGCCGCGGCCCACGAGTTGACCTTGCGTGGTGCCAGCTCGAGGAACTCCACCAAGACGTTGTGGGCTGCTCCGACGTCCTGCATGCTGGCGTCGGTTCGAAGGCCGAGACGACCGAGCAGCTCATTCCTGAGCCCGGCCGCGTCTGCGTGACCTTCTACGGATACCGGATGACGACTCATTCTTCTCTTCCTGTCTCTTCGTTCAGGTGGACAGGTGGTTGTGGACCTCTTCGAGCAGGTCGTCCGGTGAGATGAACATCGAGGGGTATTCGCCGTACCAGCGCTGGTTCCCGGCCTTGTCGATCAGGATGAAGCTGTGTCCGGGGAGGCCGGCGTGCATGCCCTTGCCGAGGGTCCCGTAGGCCTTGGACACGGTGCCGTCGTCGAGCAGGAACGGTGTTCGTACTCCGTTGGTTGCCATGGCGGCGGTGATGTCATCCTTGGGGTCCATCACGATGGGCAGAACTGTGAGGCCTTCGGCGGCGAATCTCGGGTCTTTCTCGATTATGCCCATCTGGGTGATGCAGGCCTGGCACCCTGCGCCCTCGTTGAAGTAGAGGACGACAACCTTGCCGCGCAGGGCTGCCAGACTCACCTGCGTCCCGGAGGTGTCGGTGAGGGTGAAGTCAGGCGCGACCCGGGTTGTGGCAGAGGACTCCTGACGTGAGCTCATCATCATTGCCACGATGACCCCGATCACGGCGAGTGTGGCGCCCACCGACGCGAGCCGGACCCACAGCCGCTTCCGTCGCTCCTGCTCGGCCTGGGCCGCTCGCAGCGCGTTGATGTGCTCGTGGCTTGTCTGAGTTGGGCCTTGTCTGCTGGTTCGTGCGGTCATCGAGGGTCCTTACTTGTGGGTCGAGGGGACGTCGGTGGCGTCCTCGTGGCAGGACGAGGCGTCCGGGTACTCCGCGTCGTCTTCTGGGGAGCGGGGCTGCCCCCGGCGGGGGCGGTTGCGAAGCGTGGCGTAGACGAACACTGCTGCCAGCGCCAGGACGACCAGGCCGAGGAATGCTTCCGGGATGGGGGCGGTGATCTTCTCCACCCAACCGAAGGTCGAGGCCAGTCGTTTGCCGAAAGCTACCTGGAACCCTGGGCCGGAGGTCATCGTTCCGCTGCCGGCCAGGTACATCACGAAGATCCCCATGACGGTGAACGCCGCCGCGACGACGAGGTTGACGGTGTTGGTCGCCAGGATGTGGCCGCGCAGGTGGATCCGGACCGGTCGCGCCTTGAGGAACTTGCGTTCGCCGAGGCGGAACCGGTCCCACAACAGCGCCATGACGAACAGCGGAAACGCCATGCCGAAGACGTACGCCAGGCCCAGGACCACGCCACCGACGGGCGACCCGGATAGCGCTGACAGGGTCATCACGCCAACCAGGACCGGGGCGCAGCAGCTGCTGGCGAGCCCGGAGAACACGCCCAGGGCGAAGAAGCTGGCCGAGTCCCCACGGCTGGTGTCCGGCGCCCTGACGAAGTTGGGCAGGCTGACCATCCGGCCGGACAGGGTGAACACGGCCAGGGCCAGCATCAGCACGCCGCCGGCGTAGTACAGCGGCTCGTGGTAGTTGGCGATGGTTCCCGCGATCAGGCTGACCCCCAAGGTGATGGGGATCAGGATCACTGCCAGCCCGGCGGCGAAGATGAACGTCAGCGGAAGCAGCCGCCAGCGGCGGTTCTTGACCGCCACCGCAAGGTAGGACGGCGCCAGGAAGACGATGCAACAGGGCGCGAACAGCGCCACACCGCCGGCGAAGAAGGCGGCCAGCACGGAGCCGGTGGTCAGCAGGTCACCCATTGGTCTCACCGCGCATTGCCTTCGACAGTCGCCGTTCGAGTTTGCGCCGGGGGAGCCGGCCGGAGCTGAAGTACTCCCCATCCAGCAGGACCAGGGGACTCATCGGCGCGCGGTGCTGATCCATCAGCGCGCGACCGGGCTGGTCGCCGATGGACAGCACATGGACGGTCATCGGATAGGACTGCGCCAGGACGGCCAGGGCGGACTTCGCGTCCTCACACAGGTGGCACGCGGGAGCCTCCACCACAGTGATCACAACCTGTGCGCCCACCTCGTCGTTCGGCGGGCCGTCACAGTCCGGGTCTTGCCTCCCCGTTGCGGGGGTCGTGCCAACTCGAGTCATGCCTCCACGGTCCGCCGGACACATGAGGATCTTGGGAATGTTCTGGTGAAGGTTTGCTGAAGACCCATGCCGACCATCACCAACGGTCAGGCCAGCTGGTCGGTGCTCTTGGGACTTTCCTGTTGTTGGTCCGGGTCGACTCGGGGTGTGGCGGCCCGGGTGCGGGGGAAGACCTGGGACACCGCCCACATCGCGAAGGCGACGTA
>DASRVZ010000201.1:0-4226 GCA_035654835.1 Dermatophilaceae bacterium
CGTTACATCCTGGACCCGTCGATCTTCGAGACCCTGGCCAAGACACCCCCTGGCCGAGGCAATGAGATTCAGCTGACCGACGCGTTGCAGGAGCGGGCCGTCTCATCCGGGGCCGGAGGAGGTGTGCACGGCGTCATCTTCCGTGGCCGTCGCTATGACACCGGCGACCGGCTCGACTATCTCAAGGCCGTGGTCCGGCTGGCCGTCGGCCATTCCGAGCTTGGCGTGGACTTCTCGTCGTGGCTCACCGGATTCGTTGCAGAGAAGGACAGCACGGCGCCGTGATCACCGTCGAGGAGCACTTTTCGCGCATCGTCGGGACCGTGCGGCGGCTACCGTCGATCGGGCTGAACCTGCTGGATGCGCAGGGCTGCGTCCTCGCCCAGGACGTGACCAGCGAGGTCGCCCTGCCGGGCTTCACCAACTCAGCCATGGACGGCTATGCCGTGCACGCGGCCGATGTGGCGGCCGCGAGCGAGAAGACCCCGGTCAGGTTGCCCGTCGTCCATGACATCGCTGCCGGCAACACCCAGGCGCTGAGCCTGGCGCCAGGGCAGAGCATGCGAATCATGACCGGCGCCCCGATGCCCCACGGCGCGGACGCAGTCATACCGGTCGAACACACCGACGCCGGCCTGGCCAAGGTCACGGTCCGGGCCGCGGTGCCCGCTGGCGCCAGCGTGCGCCAAACGGGTGAAGACGTCGGGGCAGGCGACCTGGTGATGCGCGCCGGCACCCGACTGGGACCTCGCCAGATCGCCTTGCTCGCGGCAGTCGGTGTCGGACAGGTTCAGGTGACCCCCAAACCCAGGGTGGTGGTCATCTCCACCGGCGACGAGCTGATCGAGCCGGGGACCCTTCCGGGGTTCGGCCAGGTCGTCGACAGCAACGGTCTCATGCTGACGGCAGCGGTTCGAGCCCTTGACTGCATTCCGTTCCGGGTCGGTTGCGTGCGCGACGACGCGCGGACGTTTCTGTCGACGATTGAGAGCCAGCTCCTGCGCGCCGACGCCGTTATCACGACCGGGGGGGTCAGTATGGGCGCGTACGACACCGTCAAGGAGGTGCTCTCCCGTGTGGGGACAATGCGATTCGACAAGGTCGCCATGCAGCCCGGCATGCCGCAGGGTTTCGGCACCCTGGGCGAGGACGAGGTCCCGGTGTTCACGCTCCCTGGCAACCCGGTCAGCGCGATGGTCTCGTTCGAGGTGTTCGTAGCCCCCGCGTTGCGCCTGATGGCTGGACGCCGCCGGCACGAGACATCGCTGGTCAAAGCGGTGGCCAGCGACAGCTGGACGGCGCCGGCGGGCAAGGTGCAGTTCGCACGGATCGTGTTGTCCCACAACGGTTCCGGCTACACGGCAGCCATCGCGGGGATGCAGGGTTCCCACGCGCTCGGCTCGATGGCGGGCGCGAACGCGCTGGCCGTCATACCGGCTGAGGTCACGTCCATCAGGGCGGGCGACCACGTGCTTTGCCACCCGCTGGAGCCGATCGTGGGGGTGTCATGAGTGAGCCGCGCCTGACGCATGTGCGTGCCGACGGGTCGGCGCACATGGTCGATGTCTCGGCCAAGGACGTGACGGTCCGCTCGGCTACGGCGGTCGGACGGGTCCTGCTCTCGGCTGCAGCCGTGGCGGCACTGCGTGGGGGAACGGTGCCCAAGGGCGACGCACTGTCGGTCGCTCGTATCGCCGCGATCCAGGCGGCCAAGCGCACCCCCGATCTGATCCCTCTTGCCCATCCGATCGGCGTCCACGGAGTCGAGGTCGACCTCGTGGTCATCGACGACGGCGTGAACCTGACAGCGACCGTCCGCACCGCCGATCGGACCGGGGTCGAGATGGAGGCGCTCACCGCCGTGTCGGTCGGGGCTTTGGCGCTGATCGACATGGTCAAAGCCGTGGACAGGCATGCGCGGATCACCGACGTGCACGTGACAGCCAAGTCCGGCGGCAGATCAGGGGACTGGGTGGAGTCATGACCGGCTCTGCTCTGGTCATGACCGGATCCGCCGTGGTGATCACCTGCTCGACCCGGGCGGCCGCCGGGGTCTATCCGGACCGTTCGGGGCCCATCATCGTCGACGCCCTGCGAAGCTGGGGGCTTGCGGTGGGCGACGTCGTCGTGGTTGCCGATGGTCCCGATGTCGAGGTGGCCCTTCGCGATGCCATCTCCACGGGCGCCTCGTTGGTGGTGACCACTGGTGGCACTGGCCTGACCGCGAACGACGGCACCCCTGAGGCCACCCAACGGGTCGTGGACCGACTTGTCCCCGGGATTGCCGAGGCCATCCGTGCAGCCGGTGTGGAGGCAGGGATCCCAACGGCCATGTTGTCCCGGGGAGTCAGCGGCGTGGCGGGGCAAACCCTCGTGGTCAACCTTCCGGGATCGACGGGTGGTGTGCGCGACGGGCTCGCGGTGCTCAAACCCGTTGTCGCGCATGCTCTCTCGCAGATCCAGGGCGGTGACCATTGAGCAGTGGTCTCTGGCCGGTGACGATCACGGCGCGTCGGATCGACGGCGCCCCGGTGATCCTGCGACCCCTGCGCGGCAGAGACCGCATCGAGTGGGAGGCGCTCCGGGCCAAGAACACCGAGTGGCTGCGCCCGTGGGAGGCCACCTCGCCCGAGGGGGTCGCCACACAGATGGGCTTCCGCCAGCTGGTTCGGCAGTTCGACCGCGAGGCCAACGAAGGCCGGCTCCAACCCTTCGTCATCGAGACCGAGGGTCGGCTGGTCGGCCAGATGCACCTGTTCGGGATGGCGTGGGGCTCTCTGCGTTGCGCATCCGCGGGCTACTGGGTTGACGAGTCGATCGCGGGGCAAGGGATCATGCCCTTGGCGCTCGCGGCCGCCTGCGACCACGCGTTCGTCGGGCTGGGGCTGCATCGGGTCGAGGTCAACATCCGACCCGAGAACACCGCGAGCCTGCGAGTCGTCGAGAAGCTGGGCTTTCGCGATGAGGGTCTTCGTCTGCGCTATCTGCACATTGATGGCGAGTGGCGCGACCACCGGTCCTTCGCGTTGACCACCGAGGATCTGGGCGGCTCATCGGTGGTGGAGCGTTGGAATCACTGGCAACACCAGTCACTTCAGCGACACACCGAGGCGGGTCCACTGTAAGGGCGGCAGACCCCTCTAACGTCGTTCTCGTGCAGCCCAGCGGTCTCATCTTCCTTGTCATCATTGCCATTTGGGCTGCCTATTTGCTCCAGCACTGGGTCGGACGCCGCGAACACCTGGCCACTGCCCGGTCGGTCGACCGGTTCTCCGAGGCGATGCGGGTGCTGGAGCGTCGCAGTCCGCTGCCCGAGTCCGACCTGTCGCTACCCCAACCGCGCTCGTATTCCGTCAGTCCCGCCCGTCCCTCTCGCGCGGAGGTTGTCGTGAAGAGGGCCCAACCCCCGACACCCAACGTCCACACGCGCCCGGCGGCTGCTGGCCACCCGGCGCGGACTTCAGACGCCATCCCCGGCCGGTCCGCCCGGCGCGCTCGGGGTCTGTCGCTCTTGGCATCGTTGGCACTGGTGGTCGTCGTCTCGACGCTGGCCGTCCTCTCCCTGCTGCCGGGGTGGAGCGTCGCCGTCGTCGTCGCCGAGCTGGCAGTCGACCTGCTCTGGTTGCGCCACGCGGCTGCGACAGAGCGCTCGGCACGCCGTGCGAGATCGCGGATGCGCCCCGCCGACGCGTCAGTGGGACCAGACAAGCTGCTGGCACCGCGGGCCAAGGCCTCGGCACCGAGATACGTCCCAACGTTCCCTCGTCCGGCTTCTCGTCAAACCGCTCAGGTTGAGCCGTTGGTTGCCGCCCCTTCCGCTGGTGCGGCCCAGATCGCTGGGCTGGAGTCTCAGGCCGATTCCTCATCCGAGGTGGACTTGTCGGGCTGGGCACCGGTACCGGTGCCGGTGCCCACCTACACGCTCAAGGCAAAGGCCGAGCGTCCCCAGCCGGTCCCCGCCGCAGTCAGCGAGCCCTCGGCGACCGAGCAGTCGACCTTTGGCGGACTGGTCGGCGAGGGTGAGCTCGACGAGGTTCTGGATCGTCGTCACGCCTGAGACCACGCGTGGTCGTCGGCAGATGAACCGGTTTCGGGCTGAGGTCGCCTCGGTGTTATCGTTTCGTCCGCACCACGGGGCTGTGGCGCAGCTGGTAGCGCACCTCGTTCGCAACGAGGGGGTCAGGGGTTCGAGTCCCCTCAGCTCCACCGATGAAACCGCAGGTCAA
>DASRVZ010000202.1:0-3268 GCA_035654835.1 Dermatophilaceae bacterium
TTCCTCGACAGGCCATGATCGGCCGGCGCTCGTCGGTGTCAACGCGCCAGCACGGCGGGCGTCTATCGAGGAATGCCCATCCACGCCTTGGATCTCGCGGGACTCGTCATCCAGGGTCTCGCTCTACAACCCACGGACTTCCCGGAAGAGCCCTTTTGTTAAGCCTCGTCCCTGGGGTGCGAGAGAGGGAGTGCTGCGCCGCAGCTGGGCCAGCCCGACGAAAGCGGTGTAGGTCAGCACGGCGCGATCGGACGCTGCTTTGAGACCCATCAGCTTGTACTTGGGCTCCGATGTAGCTCAGCCGCTTCGTCGCAACTCTCCAGGGCGGCGGAGACCACCGGATCCTCGGCGTCGGCGAGCAGCGCTGTGTCGATCCCGACGCCGCCCGCGTCGCTGAAGACGAGGCGGAAGAGCCACCGCAGGCGCTCTCGAGGGGCGTCGAGCTCCGAGGCCCGTTCGATGAGCTGGTCCGTGTCGCGTCGCTCCCACTCCACCAAGGCAGCGTCGACGAGGGCTGATCGGTTCTTGAAGTGCCAGTAGAAGCTGCCCTTCGTTGCTCCGAGCTCGCTTGCCAGCCGCTCTACCGAGAGACTCCCGAGACCCCCGACTGCGAGCGCGCGCAGGGCTGCGTCGACCCAGTCCGGGCGGCCGAGTCGCTGGCTGCTCGACCTGCCCGGTGTGCTGCCGGCACGTGCCGAGGACGCGGGTCCTGCGGAGTCATTCTTCGGGGCGTTTCTTGCACCATACCCTAGCGTATGGAAGTTGGCTCGAGACTCTTGACCAAAGACCATACTCATGCGTATGGTCGTTCCATACCACACCGTATGGAGGAAGCCATGAGGAAGTACGTCGCACTCATCGGACACGGGCCTCGCTGGATCGAGGGCAAGAGTGTCTACGAACAGGGCAAGCCGGTCGAGGACCATCTGGTCGCGATGCGAGAGCAGTACGACGCAGGGGTACTGCAGCTGGGCGGACCGTTCGACCACGGCGGCGGACTTGCCGTCCTGGATGTTCAGGACGAGGCGGCTGCCCGCGCAGTGATGGACGCCGACCCTGCTGTGCTGGCGGGCGTGATGGTCTATGAGCTGCGGGCGCTGCGTCCCGTGTTCGACGCGGCCAGGAACGTGCGCACGGATGGCGCTGTCGCCAGCCTCAGCGAGGCTGGCACAGGCTCGAGGGCCGGCCGGTGAGCTACCCGCGGTCAAGATGTGGATCGCGCACCGTGCTCGTCGCGGGCGCTACGGGGATGCTGGGCCGCGAGGTCGTGGCGCTCCTGCACGCTGAGAGCCACCGGGTCAAGGCGTTGTCGAGAGACCCTGTCCGGGCCCAGGCCCTCGCGGGCCTTGCTGACGAGATGGTTCTGGGCGACGCCACCGATCCCGCCACCCTGGTCGGAGCAATGGACGGCGTCGACTCGGTCATCTCCTGTCTAGGGGCACCGATGGCCTTCGTCGCATCCGATCGTCGCAGCTTCAAGAAGGTGGACACCGTCGCCAACCTGAACCTTCTCGACGCCGCGAAGCACGCCGGAGTGCGCCGGTTCGTGTACGTGTCGCTGATGATGCGCCCGAGTTGGGCACAGACCGAGTACGCACGTGCGCACGAGGCGGTTGTCGAGGGTCTACGCGGTTCGGGGATCTCCCACGCCGTCGTGCGGCCGACAGGGATGTTTCCTATCTTTGACCCCTTCGTGCGGATGGCTCGCAAGGGCGTTGTCTGCATCCCCGGCAGCGGCCAGGCGCGTACCAACCCCGTCCATCCGCGGGAGGTAGCGCACGCGTGCGTCGCCGCACTGGACCAGCCCGAGAATCTCAGCATTCCTCTGGGTGGCCCGGAGGTCCTCACACGAGAGGACATCGTTCGACTCGCCTTCGAGGCGGCCGGAAGGAAACCCCGCATCCTGCATCTCCCGCGATGGGCGCTGATCGGCTGCGCCTACTTGCTCCGCCCTGTGCATCCTCGTCTCGCCGAGGTCACGGACTTCACCGCTCGCGCTCTGACGGCTGACTTCCTCGCGCCGACGACCGGCACCGATCGGCTAGGCGACTACTTTGGTGGGGACCGGCGCTCGCCGGCGCTCAGCATGGCGGCCGCGACCCCACCACGCCAGGAGTCGACGTGACCACGTGGGACGGAAGCGTCATCCTGACCACCCCGCGGTTGCTGCTGCGCACCTACCGGCCCGAGGACCTACCCCTGTTCGCGGCGCTCAACGCGGACCCCGCCGTCATGGAGACCCTAGGGGGAGAGGCGCTCACGCGTGAGCACTCCGACGATATCGCCGCCTGGGCTCAGGAGTGCTGGGCATCCGAGCAGGTCGGCCTCCTTGCCGTGGCCCGTCGCGAAGACGACACCTTCCTCGGCATGTGCGGCTTGCACCACCAGCGTGCCTACCCAGATGATCTCGAGATCGCGTGGCGCCTGGCCCACGAACACTGGGGTGCCGGCTACGCCACCGAAGCCGCCACCGCCTGGCTGGACTACGCCTTCGACACCCTGCACATGCCGAGGGTCATCTCGATCACCGACAGGCCAAATGTGGCTCTTGTGACACATCCGTGGGTGCCTGACTGAGCCCCGACGCACCACACGCCGTTCCCCGCCTACGGTTCCTGCTTGTCATGGGCTGGAATCGAGGGTGAGGGGAACGGCGTGCGTTCTGCAAGGTTATGGGCTGGGCTGCTGGGGTTGGTCAAGGTCGTGGTGGAGGGCGTCGAGTTCGACGAGGTTGAGCAGGTGCTGGTGGTGTCTGTCCGGCCGCGGAAGGCGACCAAGCGGCGCTGTGGGCGGTGCGGGAAGCGCTGTCCTGGCTACGACCAGGGCCAGGGTCGTCGCCGTTGGCGGACGTTGGACCTGGGCACGATCGTGGCGTTCCTGGAGGCCGACTCGCCACGGGTGCGCTGTGCTGAGCATGGGGTCGTCGCCGCGCAGGTGCCGTGGGCGCGCCACGACGCCGGCCACACCTACGCTTTCGATGAGACCGCCGCTTGGCTGGTTACGCACTGCAGCAAGTCCGCGGTCCGTGACCTCCTGCGGATCGCGTGGCGCACCGTCGGGTCGATCGTGACCCGGGTCGTCGCCGACGCCGAGGCCAACACCGACCGGTTCGCGAACCTGCGTCGGACCGGTCGCCTCGGCAACCGTGCTGCTCGTGTTCGTGGTCGTGCTGGTGGTCGTCATGGTCATGGTGTGGTCTCCAGTTCGGTGGTTGCTGGGCTGAGGGGGTCGTGGGTGCCGCCGCGGATCAGGGTCAGGTGGGTGAGCC
>DASRVZ010000203.1:0-6970 GCA_035654835.1 Dermatophilaceae bacterium
AACGTCGACAGAGCATCGTCCAGCAACGCCACTCCGGTCTGCGGCCCTCCGTGGTGAGGAATCTGGTCGAGCTGAGCATGAAGCGGCCGCCCGCGAGTGGCCAGCCAGTCGGCACCAGGCCTGTCTTTGGTGGACAGCACGCTGATCCCCCAGACCCCCGCGTCGACCACGGCGTCATGGAAGCGTCCCTCGCGTTCGACGCAGACGAGCAGGAGCATCGGTTCGAGCGACACCGATGTCAGGGCACTGGCTGTCATCGCATAGTCCAGATCGCCGATGCGGGTGGTCAGCACTGTGACGCCGGTCGCGAAACGGCTCATCGCCCGACGGAACAGATCGGTGTCCGGGGTGTCCGGGATGTGTTGGGTCATCGGCGACCCTCCAAGTCGGTCAGTAGGCCGGCATGCCACGGTGCGCCGTGCGCCGCCGGCACGAGATCACCAGTGGCAAGATCAAAACGTGCGAAACCCTCGCGGCCGGACAGTCGAGCGGCCACGTGGTTGGACAACGTGTAGTAACCGTCGTAGACGACGACCTGGGTCTTGTGTTGAGCCAGCGCCCGGCTCTGCGTCTCGACGAGGGCCGGTTCGTCCACCACGTGGGTGACGACCTCGTCACGGACCACCGATGGTGGGTATGGATCATCCTGTTGGAGTACAACGCACGTCGAGCTGGTTGAGGGCACATTTTCCTGCAGCCACACACGGTCCTGCGATGCCCAGCTCTGGGGGGTGAGGATGCAGTAGGCCACTGGCACCGCCGTCGCGTCGAGCTCGGCCGAAGCAGTCCGAGCCGAGAGCGCCGACAGGGCCGACATCGTCACTCGATGGGCCTGGACGTGGTCCGGGTGTGAATAGCCTCCCTGCTTGTCGTAGGTCACGACCACGTCCGGGCGTAGCGCCTTGATGTGGGCGGCCACCATGGCAGCGGCTTCGTCGAGGTCAGCAGCAGCAAAGGCATCCGGATGTTGTGCGCCAGACGTGCCGACCATCCCCGAGTCGCGATAGCGAGAAGCCACACCTCGCGCAGGGTCCTCCCCCAGCACGGCGTGCTGGACGCCCAGCACTGCCATGGCCGCCCTGAGCTCTTCGCGGCGCGTGTATCCGAGACTGTCATCGCGGTCGGAGCGAAGATGGGCCTGCTCCGCGGGGATCACCTCGCCCTCCTCGCCGAGAGTGCACGTGAGCAGGTGGACGTCGTGCCCCTGAGCGGCATAGGCGGCCATGGTGATCCCTGTCAGCAACGTCTCGTCGTCGGGGTGGGCGTGGACGAACAGCAGCCTGGCCCGCCTGCGGGAGCCCTGGGCCGCCCGATGAGCGGTCACCGGACCTCCACGTCGACCGTGGCCAGGTCGACCGTGCTGGCCAGCGCCGGGTTGTCGATGTAGTTCGTGACGCCGCCACCGTGCACGTACATGTACTTCTGGTTGGTCAGAGCGATGGCTGCGACCTGGGTCGCCAGCAGCATGTCGAGTTCTCCCCACGCCTTCTCGCGCTGGGAGGCATCGGGGATCTTGGCGGCGGCGTCGATCTTCGCGTTGATCTTTTGGCTGGCGAACCGTCCGTAGTCCTGACCTGATGAGCTGGCCGTGAGGTTGAGCCGGCTGTCGAACAGCGACGGAATCACGCTCGAGCCGGATGGCCACTCGGCGGACCCCACGGCCCACATCACGTCATAGGCGCGACTGTTCTGGACGGACGTGATGGTCGTGAAGTAGTCACTCTCGAGGCCCTCGAGGGTGACCGAGAACCCGGCGTTCTGCCATCCGTTCTGCAAGGCCGCCATGGCCGTGTCCGCGATGGCGCCCTTTCGGTAGGCCACCGTGATCCTGACCGGCATGGCAAGCCCGGAGGCCTGCAGCAGACTGCGTGCCCTGGCGGCATCCCCACGGGGTGGGACGTTCAGGGGGTTGACATCGTGGTAGGCGGGGAGGGACTTGTTGATCATCGCGTAGGTCGACTCTGCCGCCGTATCTCCACCAAGGGCGTTGACGTATGCCTCTCGGTTGGTGCCCACAGCCAACGCCTGCCGCACCTTCAGGTTGGCCATTGTCGGTCTGCTGAAGTTGGGCAGCAGGTAATCCACGAACGGCGCGCGCGGGTTCGTCGACAGCGCCTTGATCGCCGGAGTGGACATGATGTTGTGCTGCAGCACCGGCGGCGCAGAGTCCCCTGTCAGCTCAAGGGAGTCCGAGCGCACGTTTCCCATGATCGAGCTGATCGCCGTCTCGACCGGGATCCCCTCCTTGTAGACGATCTGCGTCGGCCTCGCCTTGCGGATCGGGTCGGACGCCATGTCCCAATGTGGGTTGCGGACAAAGGTTCCGCCCGCACTGGGCGTCCAGGCGGTCTTGAGCATGTAGGGGCCGTTGGAGAAGATCTCAATGGCTGACTGGGCGCCGCGGTCCTTGTCCACCCGCACCGGGCCGAAGGCCGACAGTGCCACCACCTGGTTGAAGTCCGGCACCGGTCTGGCCAGCGTGAAGGTGATCGTCTGACCCGAACAGGTCACCGCCTTGTCGAACCCCGCCTGCCCTGTCTTGAGGTAGGGGCCGGCATAGGTGCTGGAGCCGTCGGTGTTGCGGGGCACATCCAGCAAGGCCAGAGCGACGGTCGAACCGCCGGTGATCTGGGTGGTCGCGAAGGTGCGTGAGATGCCGTACTTCACGTCGGCGCACGTTACGGGCTTGCCGTCCTGCCACGTGGCGTCGCTTCGCAGGGTGAAGCGCCAACCTCTTCCCCCAGCGGAGACCGTCCCGGTGTCCGTGGCCAGGTCAGGTGCGAGATCCGGCAGCGTGTCCTGTTGGGTCGCCGGCGCCCAGGCTGTCAGCGTCCGCTCGAAGACACGACCCGCGAAGGCCATCTCGGCCCCGACCGACAGCCGTTGAGGATCCCAGGCCGCCACCGGACCCAGGCGCAGGATGGTCAGCGCAGCGCCTGACGTGCTGGGACCAGCCGACGTGGGCCTGACGTCCGACTCCAGCTCCACGGAACACGACGTCGTCACGAGAATGACGCCAAGGCTCAACGCAAGGACGGCCGTACCTCTTCTGGCGGGCATGTGCTGGTGACTCCTTAGGTGCACGGGCGATGAACGCGCGCCGGACGCGTCTCGGCTCATGACGACCGTACGCTTGCCCAAGAAGTCCCTCCGCCGGACGCTTGCCCAAGAAGTCCCTTCGCCGGCTCAGGACTTGGCGGCCGTCTTTGCCCTGGCTGCGGTACGCGCGCGCTCGTTCTGGGGAAGCACCAGCTTGCGGATACGTACCGCGTCCGGGGTGACCTCCACGCACTCGTCCTCGCGGCAGAACTCCAGTGCCTGCTCCAGGCTCAGCTTGCGCGGCGGGATCAGGCGCTCGAGCACTTCGGAGGTGGCCGAGCGCACGTTGGTGAGCTTGCGTTCCTTGCAGATGTTGACGTCCATGTCCTCAACGCGGGAGTTCTCGCCGACGATCATGCCCTCGTAGACCTCGGTCGTCGGCTCCAGGAACATCGACCCGCGCTCCTGCAGGTTGAACATCGCGTAGGACGTCGCCACACCCGTGCGGTCGGCCACCAGCGAACCGTTCTGTCGGGTCTTGAGCTCCCCCACCCACGGCTCGTAGTCCTCGAAGACATGGTTGGCGATGCCGGTGCCTCGGGTGTCGGTGAGGAACTCGGTCCGGAAGCCGATGAGACCACGTGACGGTACGACGAACTCCATCCGCACCCAACCGGTGCCGTGGTTGACCATCTGCTCCATGCGGCCCTTGCGGACGGCCAACAGCTGGGTGATGGTGCCGAGATGCTCCTCGGGCGCGTCGATCGTGAGGCGCTCGAACGGCTCGTGGATCTTGCCGTCGATCAGGCGGGTAACCACCTGCGGCTTGCCGACCGTCATCTCGTAGCCCTCGCGGCGCATCTGCTCGACCAGGATGGCCAGCGCCAGCTCACCACGGCCCTGCACCTCCCAGGCGTTGGGCGTCTCGGTGGGCAGTACCCGGATCGAGACGTTGCCGACCAGCTCTCGTTCAATGCGGTCCTTGATCAGGCGCGCAGTGACCTTGGTGCCCTTCGCCCGCCCGACCAGCGGGGAGGTGTTGGTGCCGATCGTCATCGAGATCGCCGGCTCATCGACGGTGATCAAGGGCAACGGGATCGGGTTGTCCGGGTCGGTCAGCGTCTCCCCGATGGTGATCTCAGGAATCCCGGCCAGCGCGATGATGTCGCCGGGGCCGGCGCTGTCGACGGGCTTGCGCTCGAGTGCCTCAGTCATCAGCAGCTCGGTGATCTTGACCCGCTCGATGGTGCCGTCGGCACGGCACCATGCAGCCTGCTGGCCCTTTCTGATGGTGCCGTTGTAGACGCGACAGAGCGCCAGGCGACCAAGGAACGGCGAGGCGTCCAGGTTCGTGACGTGCGCCTGCAGCGGGGCCTCGTCGTCGTACCGCGGCGCAGGGATGGTCTCCAGGATCGCGGCGAAGAGCGACTCGAGGGTGTCCTCGTCGGGCATGCCGCCGTCCTTGGGGCGGTTCAGCGACGCACGGCCCGCACGGGCTGAGGCGTAGACGATCGGGAAGTCCAGCTGCCCGGAGGCGGTGTGGGCATCGTCGAGCAGGTCCATGAACAGCTCGTAGGTATCGTCGACGACTTCAGCGATGCGGGAGTCCGGGCGGTCGACCTTGTTGATGCACAAGATGACCGGCAGCTTGGCCGCGAGCGCCTTGCGCAGGACGAACCGAGTCTGCGGCAGGGGACCTTCGGATGCGTCGACCAGCAGCACCACGCCGTCGACCATGGACAGACCGCGCTCGACCTCGCCACCGAAGTCGGCGTGACCGGGGGTGTCGATGATGTTGACGGTGATGCCGTCGGGGTGGCCGGCCTTGTCGGCTGCGGGACCCTTGAATCTCACCGCGGTGTTCTTGGCGAGGATCGTGATGCCCTTCTCACGCTCGAGGTCACCGGAATCCATCGCGCGCTCTTCGACGTGCTGATGGGCACCGAACGCACCGGACTGCCAGAGCATGGCGTCGACGAGCGTGGTCTTTCCGTGGTCGACGTGGGCGACGATGGCAACGTTGCGGATGTCACCGCGGGTCTGCATGGGCATGGGGCAATTCTCTCAGCAATCGGTGAGCGTCTTGACCACGACGGATCAGGGCTGCCCCGGCTCGCTCATAACGGCCTCGAGCCGCCGGACGATCGGGAGGTCGGCAGGGAGCCACGGGACGGCATACAGCTCGGACTTGGTGAGCAGGCGCAGCCGGTCGTGTTGCTCCAGCGGACGCGGCTCGCCAGCGGTGACCCGCGCCAGCCACACCCGCATGACGTAGCGGCCGCCGAGCGGCCACGCGCCGGTCAGTGGGCCCTCCAGGAGGGCGCCGAGCTCAATGTCCACCCCGAGCTCCTCGAGGATCTCTCGGAGCAGTGCAGCCAGCGGCTCCTCACCAGGCTCAACCTTGCCGCCGGGCAGCTCCCAGCCGCCGGCGAGCTCGGGCGGCTCGGTTCGTCGGGCGCTGAGCAGGGTCGTCGGACGGTCGAGGTCGTCGACGATCGCGGCCCCAACAACGAGCTGGGGCGGCGACACATCGGGCAGAGCTGAAGTCATGGGACGGTCAGTCTCCCCCAAACGACGTACGACAGAACCATCAGAAGCATCTGGACTGGCACCACCCGTTGGTGGTGCTCTTTGCGTGGTGGGAGCGACACGGGCCGCTCAGGGGTGTGCCACTGGTGCTTGGAAAGGCGGCTCTCACATGACTTCACGACTGCGACGCACCTTGGGCGTCCTCGCCCTCACGGTGGGTTTGGCTTCCGGTCCGGCACTGATGGCCGCCGCCATCACGGGTGGGACCGCCGACGGTGAGGCTCACCCCAACGTCGCCATGATCGTGTTCTACGACCCGGACGGCCGGTTCCGTTGCTCCGCGACGTTGGTGTCGCCCACGGTTATCCTCACCGCCGCACACTGCACGAAAGGCACCCTCGGGAAGACGGTCGTGACCTTCAACTCAGTCATCGCCGAGACTCCGCCGTCGCCCCTTCCTGTCGCCGCGGACCCGACCAAGGGGTACACAGGCCACGAGAAAGTGCCTGCCGGTTACGTCTTTGGCACCGCGAGCACTCACCCGAGCTACTCGGACTTCACCGACCTGGCCAACTGGAACGACGTCGGGGTGATCGTGCTCGACAAGGCAGTGGCCAAGAAGGTCGCCCGGATCACCCCCGCCAGGATCGCCGCGGCGAACTACCTCGACGCGTTCGGTCAGCCCGTGCTGAACAGCACGCTGTTCACGTCGGTGGGCTACGGCACAGAGGTCCGCACGCTCGACTCCGGCCCGCAGAAGCCGACACCGATGTAGTACAAGATACTCCGGCGGTAAGCGGTAGAGCCGGGTCAGAAGCTGACCCCGCAGATCCTGCAGGTCAACGGCAACATCAATGACCCCCGCGGCACCGGCGGCACCTGCTTCGGCGACTCGGGTGGCCCCAGCTTCCACGATGCCTATGTCGTTACGGTGACCAGCTACGGCTACACGTCGAACTGCCGCTACATCGGCGGCCTGCAGCGTGTCGACATCCCGGTGGTGCAGAACTGGCTGAAGACGTTCGGAGTCACGTTCGGCTGAGAGCGCTCAAACCTCCCACTGATCGAGCTCCGTCACAGTGCCCTCGCCCCGCGGCGAGGGCACTGTCGGCCGTTACGGCCTCCCACCCTTGCTGGACACGACTGCTGTAGCCGGGCAGGGTCTGGGTATGACCCCGCTGCCTCCCGACGCGCTCGACCACCAGGAGCCCCACCAGCCGGGCATGGCCACCCGGCTGAACTGGCTGCGCGCGGGAGTCCTCGGCTCCAACGACGGGATCGTGTCCACGGCAGGCCTGGTGATCGGGGTGGCCGGCGCGACGACCTCGCGAACGGCCATCGTCACCGCTGGCATCGCAGGCCTCGCCGCAGGAGCCATGAGCATGGCCGTGGGTGAGTACGT
>DASRVZ010000204.1:0-16905 GCA_035654835.1 Dermatophilaceae bacterium
ACCGCACGGTCCGGCTGCGGGATCTGGTTGTGCATGGGCCCGTCGAACCTCTGCGCGTCGCTCGCGGCGCTGCCGTCGACTTTCGTATCGGGGTACGCCGAGTGCCGGGTGTCGCCGAACTCCGCAAGGATGACAAATACGCGGTCGGTGCCCTCGTTCTCGAGGTTGACGTACTGTCCCTGGCCGAGCCTGGCCACCTTGCCCTGGGCGCTCTTGTCGCCCTTGAGCTTCTTGACCAGCGCTTTCTGCAGCAGAGCGTCCTGTTTGACAGCCTGCGGGGACCTCATGTTGTCGCTGACACTCTTGCCAGCCGTGTCAGGCCTCGTGTCATCCGGTGCAGCGGCGTTGGCCGGAGAGGAGGCCGCGAGGCCCCCGGCAAGAAGAAGGCCGGCTGCGGAGATCAGGCTGATCGCCCGATTCCGGACGTGTGGCCCCTGGCGCTTCACGAGCGCCGTCCTTTCAGGGTCGAGGTCGGTGAGGTACCAGCTGCGCCCGTCAGAACGCGCAGAGTGCGTCGTTTCATTGGTTTCTCCTGTGTCCTGGGTCTCGCCATCTTCGGCGACGAGGTGACCTTCACAGATAACTCACAGGTTGTGAACCCCGAAATCGTAAGAAACAGTGCATTTCTTCGCAGCGTGGACCCGTGCATCGGCCCGTCGAGGCCGTTTCATGGACAGTGCACCGGATGGCTAGGCTGCCGGTATGGCGCAGATGCGACTGGCCCTGGCCCAGGTCAACCCGACCGTAGGAGACCTGACTGGCAACGCGCTGGCGGTCCGCGAGTGGTCCGCCAAAGCGGCCGAGCGTGGTGCCCACCTGGTGGCGTTCCCCGAGATGATGCTGACGGGTTACCCGGTCGAGGACCTGGCGTTGCGGGCGTCGTTCGTCGACGCCTCACGAGCGGCACTCTTCCAGCTTGCCACCGACCTCGCCGCGGACGGGCTCGGCGACCTCCCGGTCGTTGTCGGCTACCTGGGCCGCGCGCCATACCTCTCTCCCGGGGCGACCGGTGAGGTCACCCGACCACCCCCCCAGAACTGTGCCGCGGTCTTGCACCACGGCCAGGTCAAAGCTCGTTATGCCAAGCACCACTTGCCCAACTACGGCGTCTTCGACGAGTTCCGGATCTTTGCCCCGGGCAAGTACCTCACCGTGGTCCGTATCGGTGACATCGACGTGGCCATCGCGATCTGCGAGGACCTCTGGCAGGACGGCGGGCCGGTCGCAGAGACCCGTGCGGCGGGGGCTGAGCTCTTGTTGGTGATCAACGGGTCGCCATACGAGGAGGACAAGGACGACGTCCGCTACGAGCTGGTGGCACGACGGGCCGCAGAGGCTGGCTGCACCCTTGCATACCTCAACATGGTCGGCGGTCAGGACGAGCTCGTCTTCGACGGGGACTCGTTGGTGGTCAACGCTGCTGGGCAGATCCTCGCCCGAGGTCCGCAGTTCGACGAAGACCTGCTCATCGTCGACCTGGACCTTGAGCCAAGCACGACGGAGGTGCCCGACGGCTCCGGAGAGGGACTCCTGCACGTCACCCTCAGCGACACACCCATTGCCCCGTATGCCGCACAGCCCGCCATGCTGGCCCCTCGCCTGGACCCGGTCGGCGAGGTCTACCGCGCGGTACAGCTGGGACTGCACGACTACGTCCGCAAGAACGGCTTCCGGTCGGTCCTGCTCGGGGTCTCCGGAGGAGTCGACTCGGCCCTCGTGGCAACGATCGCAGCCGACGCGCTTGGCGGGGAGAACGTGGTCGCGATCAGCAACCCCAGTAAGCACTCCAGCCAGGGTTCCAGGGACGATGCCGCCGAGCTCGCGCTCAATCTGGGTCTGGACTACCGAGTGATCCCCATTGAGCCCTTGGTCAGCGCGTTCCTGGACACCGTGAAGCTGACCGGCGTGGCCGAGGAGAACCTGCAGGCCCGGGTACGCGCCGTGCTATGGATGGGGCTGGGTA
This sequence comes from Dermatophilaceae bacterium, assembly GCA_035654835.1. GTDB lineage: Bacteria > Actinomycetota > Actinomycetes > Actinomycetales > Dermatophilaceae > UBA4719. The sequence goes on from DASRVZ010000204.1 coordinate 1,964, forward strand.
ACCAGGAGGGTCACCTGATCCTGACCAACAGCAACAAGAGTGAGGTCTCGGTCGGGTACTCCACCATCTACGGCGACAGCGTCGGCGGGTACGCACCGCTCAAGGACGTGCCCAAGACGATGGTGTGGGAGCTGGCCAAGTGGCGCAACGCCGAAGCCGAGCGACGAGGTGAGAAGCCACCAATACCTTTGGCATCGATCAGCAAGGCGCCCTCAGCCGAGCTGCGCCCGGGTCAGGTCGACCAGGACTCACTGCCACCGTACGAGCTGCTCGACGCGATCCTCGACCGTTATGTCGAAGGCGCCCAGGGTCGGGCCGAGCTTGTCGCGGCCGGTTTCGACGCTGCGGTGGTGGACAAGGTCGTGGGGCTCGTCGACCGCGCCGAGTGGAAGCGTCGACAGTCCGCCCCGGGCCCCAAGATCTCCCCTTTGGCGTTCGGACGCGACCGCCGACTCCCGATCACCAGCCGATGGCGGGAGCAGGACTCCTAGTTACAACAGCCCCCACACGTTCCCTATGTTTGACACCAGAAGACCATCGCTGGTCCCGAGGTTTGGCAATGGAGACAAGATGAGTGAGCAACCCGCCCCGTACGGCACCGGTACCGGCAACGCGCCCGGATCGCCCACGCTCAAGCGCATCCGGATCCCACACCTGCAGGCCATGAAGGAGCGGGGCGAACGCTGGGCGATGCTCACGGCATACGACCAGTACTCCGCCGAGATCTTCGACGAGGCCGGCATTCCCGTTCTCCTGGTTGGTGACTCAGCTGGCAACAACGTCTACGGATACGAGACGACGGTGCCTGTCACGGTGGACGACCTGGTGCCGTTGGTCCGGGCTGTCACCCGCTCCGCCAAACACTCCCTGGTCGTTGCCGATCTGCCGTTCGGGTCCTACCAGGCAAGCCCGACCCAGGCCTTGGCCACAGCGACCAGGTTCATGAAAGAAGGTATGGCACACGCGGTCAAGCTTGAAGGGGGACGCCCGATGGTCCCGGAGATCGAGCTCCTCGTGCGCGCCGGCATCCCCGTGATGGGACACATCGGTTTCACCCCTCAGAGCGAGCACGTCCTTGGCGGCTATCGCATTCAGGGGCGCGGCGACGCAGGCGACGCACTCGTCGAGGACGCCCTCGCGCTGGAGCGGGCCGGCGCTTTCTCGGTGGTGATGGAGATGGTTCCCGCGGCGGCAGCGGCCCGTGTCACCAAGGCCCTCCACATACCGACGATCGGGATCGGCGCCGGCCCGGACTGCGACGCCCAGGTGCTCGTCTGGCAGGACATGGCCGGACTACGCGGCGGCAAGGCACCACGCTTCGTCAAGCGGTACGCCGACCTGCGCACCACGCTGGGCGACGCGGCCCGCGCCTACGCGGCGGATGTCGCAGGCGGGACGTTCCCGGCGGCGGAGCACTCGTTCGAGTCCTGACGGCTCGAGGGGAAACGGCTTCAGGTGGGACGGCTTCAGGTGGGACGGCTTCGGGTGGGACGGCTCAGCTAACCGCCGGGCCCGAGACCAGCACACCATCGACGTAGGGCCAGCCATTCGGCAGGCAGCCGTTCAGCCCTAGCGTCTGTTGCTGCATCACCGGCGCCGGACGACCCGGCCCGGGACATACCTGGTGGCCGAGCCCAAACCCGTGTCCCACCTCATGGTTGATGACGTACTGCCGGTAGAGGGCAACGTCGCCCTGGTACTCGGGGACCGCGTGCAGCCAGCGGTCGAGGTTGATCATGACGAGCCGCCCTGTCCGGCACGATGAGTATGCGGCGTCCTCCAGACCGGCCGCTTCGCACACCTTGCCGACCGTGGCAGAGGTGGCCAGGCGGATGACAAGGTCTGCATCCTTTGCGGCGACCCGCTGGACCGACCAGCGCCCACTGCCGGCCCAACTGGCGGCGTTGGCCAAGGTGGCATCCACGGCGGCCGCGAACGCCTTCGCGTCCTGCCCGGTGCCGATCTCGACCTGGACGGCGTAGGTCTTCAGCGATCCCGACCCGTAGCGATCGGTGCCACCCACGGCGCTGACATACTCGCCGGTGGCCCGAACGCCCGTGGCTTCCCCCGATAACGTCCCCGATGGTGACTTTGGTGGTGCCTTCGACGGAGACTTCGACGGGGTGGAGGCGGAGCCTGCGTGCGACTTGGGCGTGGTGACCGGGGTGCCCGACTTGCTGGCCACCGCGACCGTCGCGTCCGTATCGCCGGTGAGGGCCGCCGTCAGTCGGACGCCGGCCAGCACGAGAAGGGCGACGAACAACAGCAGCCCCCCACCCACGACCTGGCGTCGTCGCCTGATCACCCGGCGATGTGCGCGGGAACGGGACTCGCGCGACGGCATGCCTCAGGCTATCTCCAGTCGGCAGCCAACCCGATCAGCCCACCGCGGACACGCCAACCTCGGGCAACAGCAGGACAGGCTCCAGCGGTGGGCTCATCAATGGGGGATCCGGTCGAAACAGCCGACCGCGCAAGGAGATCAACAGGTAGACGACGGCCGCGCCGGTGAAGGCTGCCATGATCGCGAAGATGACGTGATAGTCGAGCAGCGTCACGAGCAGGGCGCCGACTGCCAGGGAGATGGCCTGGGGGGCGCCCATGATCGTCTCCACCGCCGCCGATGCGCGGCCCATCAACTCGTGTGGGGTCCGGCGCTGGAGCATCGTCATAAAGGCGATGAACGTCAGCGGCAGGGCATATCCGACAACCACCACGGATGCGAGGGTGACCCACAAAGTGGAGGTGAGCGCGACGACCCCGAGGCCAACCGCCAGCAGCGCGATGCCGACGGTCACGGTCCCGGCCTCACCTAGCCGACGGACCCACCGAGAGGTCGTGACCCCACCAAGGATGGCACCGACGCCCTGCACTGAGACCACGACGCCGGCAAAGGTTGGCGCCTTGCCAAAGAAGTCCAGAACCGCGTAGATCGAGGCCTCTGTGAAGCCGATCACGATCAACATCAGCGCGAAGGCGACCAGGACGTGCCTCAGCACCGGCTCGTGCGCCAGGTGCTTGATGCCGCCTGTCATCTCATGCCACCAGTGCTGTTCGATGCGCTCGGGAGCATTCTCCCGCAACGCAATTGACGCGATGATGAGCGCTGCGACGAGGAACGACACCGAGTCGACGACGGCAACCGCGCCACCGCCAAACATCCCGAACAGTGCCGCGCCCGCGAGGGGGCCGATCAGGCGGAAGCCCTCGCGGGTGGTCTGCAACGAGGAGTTTGCCCCCACCAGCACGTCGTCCGGAATCATCTCCTTGAGCAGTCCGTTCAGGCCGGCCGGCAGGACGACGAACGAGATTCCATAGAGGAACGCGACGACGTAGATGATCCAGACGTCGCCGCCGTCCTGCACCAACAGCAGTGGCAGAACCATCAGGGCGGAGATCACGTTGCCCCACATCAGCAGCGGCTTGCGCTTGATCCGGTCGATGTACATCCCATAGAGCGGCGCGAACAACGCAGGGACCATCATCCAGAAGAAGGTGAGACCCGCGGCGCCATTGGAGTGGGTAAGAGTCTTGACCCACATGCTCAGCACCAGCAGCATCACCGAGTCACCGAGCATGCTCGTCGTCGTCCCGGCAAATAGCCGGGTGAATCCCGTCTGCTGGAACGCCTTACGCATCGTTCTCTCCATTGCCATCTGGTTCGGTCTCGAGGTCGTATGCCGGGACCCCCCACGCGAGGAACGCACAGAGACGCGCCCCCTCGGGTCGGCGCTCCGGGTGCTCGAAACGGTCGAACCTGCTCATCAACAGGTCACACACCGCCAGGTTGATCTCGTTGAGCTCGTCGGCGGTCAACCACATCATCGACTGGGTCCAGGTGCTTGCTTCCTGCCAAGGCGGGGTGTCCTCATGACGCCTCGCCCGTGCCCTGGCCAGTCGGGCCACCTCTCGGTCGATCATCAGCGCACTGAGCGCATCACCGGCACGGGCCAGCTCGGGCGACTCGTCAACATCGCCCCATTGCATGCCCACGCTCACGATCTGCCAGGGTCGCTTTCGCCCGACGCCGCCTTCGGCCTCCTCGACGAAACTGTGCTCGGCCAGCTTGCGCAGGTGCCACGAGCAGTTTGACGGCGTCTCATCGAGCTGATCGGCCAGCTCGGTCGCCGTCATGGGACCGTGAATGGTCAGCTGCTCCAGGATCCCCAGACGCACGGGATGAGCCACCGCCCTCAGCGATCGTGGGTCGTCCAGCGTCCGCTGCGGGTGGGTCATAACTTCGAAAGTACTCTTTCGAAAGACTCCTTGCAATACGTGTTTTTACGACAGCTCATGCGCCAGCAACACCGACTGACTCGCCAATCTGCCTGAAAGAACACGTCCCGGGGCATTGTGCAAACGTCGCGAAGTTGATGTGCTGGCTATCTGGACACTTCCCCTGGCAGTCCGGTGGGTCGGACGGAACGGATCGAGGTCGCGATGACAGCAGCAGAGTCCAACGAGGTTCCGACAGACAAGGCGAAGGGCGCCCTCGACATCGAAGTGAGTCGGGTGGTGCCCCAACCCATAGACAAGGTCTGGCAGGTCCTGACCACCCGTGCTGGCGCTGAGGCCTTCCTTGGCAGCGGCGCCCAGCTCGGCACCAAGGGTGAGCCGTGGCACAGCGCAGATGGCAGCCACGGAGTGGTTCGCAGCTACCACCCGATGCAGCAGGTCCGCATCACGTGGCACGCCGACGAGAATGCGCCCGCCACGCTGGTTGACCTGCAGCTGACCCCTGAGGGCGACGGCACACGGATGGGCCTACGGCAGGAGCACATTGGCGATGTCGCGCTCAGCCAGAGCCTGCAGCGGCGTTGGGAGGACGCTCTCGGCCGGATCGGCGGCGCTACCTCCTGAGCCGGGGTTCGAGGCAGCGGTTCAGTCGTCGAGCCCCTCGTCGTCCCACGCCTTGTCGTCCGCATCCCAGCGCTCGGTGTTCTCTTTGGCGTGCGCCAGGGCCTGCTCCGCCTCCGCGTGAGTGTCGAACGGCCCTAACAGCCGGTCCTGCGGACTCTTGTTGTCGTCATCCTCGACCTGTCCGGTGGTCACGTTGAACCAGAACGCCATGGCAACCTCTCTTGGGTCAGCGGTGTGGGTCGGCCTTCACCATCTTGCCTAGACTCCACCGTATGCCGATCACCTATGCAAGCGTCGCGCCAGGCGCCGTCAGCGGACGTCGTGCCGTACCCGCCTCCATCGCCCGACCCGAGTATGTCGATCGGCCGGCTCCCGCGAAGTACACCGGTCCGGAGGTCAAGGACGCCGAGACCATCGAGAAGATGAGGATCGCCGGGCGCATCGCGTCGCAGGCGATGGAGAGCGCTGCCAAAGCGATCGCGCCCGGCGTCACCACTGATGAGCTCGATCGGATCGCCCACGAGTTCATGCTTGACCATGGCGCTTATCCCTCGACGCTGGGCTATCGCCACTTCCCGAAGTCGATCTGCACCAGCGTCAACGAGGTCATCTGTCACGGCATCCCCGACGACCGCCCCCTTGAGGATGGCGACATCGTCAACATCGACATCACCGCGTTTATCGGCGGCGTTCACGGAGACACCGACGCGACGTACCTCTGCGGCAACGTCGACGAGGAGTCCCGTCTGCTGGTCGAGCGCACCCACGAGGCCATGATGCGCGGCATCAAGGCGGCCGTGCCCGGTCGCGAGATCAACATCATCGGCCGCGTGATCGAGAGCTATGCCAAGCGTTTTGGCTACGGCGTGGTCCGTGACTTCACCGGCCATGGCATTGGGACGGCGTTCCACTCCGGCCTGGTGATCCCGCACTATGACGCCGCTCCCGAGTACAGCACCGTCATCGAACCGGGCATGACCTTCACGATCGAACCGATGCTCAACCTGGGTTCCAACGAGTGGGATATGTGGGACGACGGCTGGACCGTTGTGACCAAGGACCGCAGGCGCTCCGCGCAGTTCGAGCACACGATCCTGATCACAGACACCATGGCTGAGATCCTCACCCTGCCCTGATCGTTCCGTCCCAGCCCTAGACCCGCGACATCGCCGCAACCGGAAGGCGTCTCATGGCCACCACGCATCATCCGCTCGGCATCGACATCGGCGGCAGCGGCATCAAGGGAGCACCGGTGGACCTGACCCTGGGCCAGTTCGCCAAGGATCGGATGCGCCTTGACACCCCCAAGGTGTCTTCACCGGACGCGGTTGCCGACCTCGTGGTGCAGATCGCCGCGCACTTCGCCGATGACACCGGCGACTCCCCCATCGGCGTGACACTGCCGGCCGTCGTGACCAACGGCGTGGTGCGCACGGCGGCCAACATCGACTCGGGGTGGATCGGCACCGATGCCCGAGAACTGTTGAGCGACAGACTCGGTCGTCCGGTGACGGTGGTCAACGACGCCGACGCCGCAGGTGTCGGGGAGCTCCACTTCGGGGCCGCCCGCAACGCCAACGGGCTCGTTCTGGTGACGACGCTGGGAACCGGCATCGGGTCCGCGTTGCTCTACAACGGCGTGCTGGTCCCCAACTCCGAGCTCGGGCATCTCGAGATCGACGGCCACGACGCCGAGGACCAGGCGGCAGCCAGCATCAGGAGCGATGACAGCCTGTCCTGGGCGCAGTGGGCGGAGCGCCTTCAGCGCTACTACTCCCACGTCGAGAACCTGCTCTGGCCGGATCTGATCGTCGTCGGTGGCGGGGTGTCCAGGAAGGCCGACAAGTTCTTGCCCCTCCTGCATCTGCGGGCACCGATCGTCGCCGCACAGCTGGCGAACTCGGCAGGCATCATCGGCGCAGCCTGGCTCGCCACCAACACCTGAACAGCAAAGCCCTTCAAGGCGGCTGGGCTATCTGATGCGGGACAGGTCCGCGAGCAGCTCGGGTGCCCGACCTTCGTAGATGCGGGCGCCCCACCGTGTCCCGAGGGCGAGCGTGCCGGATCCGAAGACCACGGCCAGCCCGAGGCACAGCCAACCCATCCAGATCTGCCCGAAGAGGGCCCCCATCCCGACGCCGAGCAGAGGCAGGTTCACCACAAAGACCGCAGTACCGGCCACAGCCTGGATGACCATGGTCAAGGCCGAGGAACCCGGCGGAGCACCGAAAGGGTTCTCGCCCGGCCCCGGAACGGGATACGGCTTGAGCACGCTCATCACGCTGGCCACACCAAATCCGGTGAGCAGGAATCCCAGCCCCATCCCGAACAACGCCGGCCACGCGCTCCAACGGTCGGTGAGCGCGCAGGAGATGGCTGCATAGATGGGCAGGAGCACTGAAGCCGTCAAAGCGGTTGGCACCAAACGGCCTAAACGGTCGGCGCGGCCGGACACCCCGGTGGCGACGTGCCCCCAGAACGCCGTCCCGTCATACGCGATGTCGTTGTGCGTGCTCCAACCCAGCATGAATCCTGCGGCTGGCGCCATGGCCAGGGTCCAGACGTTGCCGCTCCCGGTGAACGCCGGCAACAACAGACCCAGCGGCAGGAGAAGCATGAGCAGGACCGATGCGACGTATCGCGGGTCCCGTCGCCAGGAGATGATCGAGCGGGCGGCCACTGCTCCGGTGGGTGTGGCCGGCATCCGGCGGAACCAGCCGAGCCCTTTGTTGCCGTTGCCCGAGCCGCCGCTGTCCGTCGCACGCGGGTTCTCCAGGGCGCCCCGCAACAGAACGTCCCAAGCCAGCAGGGCGGCGCCCAGGAAGACCAGGGCCAGGGCGAGGCGCAACAGACCGGACCCGATCGCGCCATCGGCGAAGTCGGCAGGCACAGCCCACGCCAGACCCAGAGGGGTCCACCCCAACACGTCCGCCAGATGTTGAAGCAGCCCGGGCGACGCGACCTGTTTCATCACCGAGGACGTCGCAGCGCCGAAGCCCAGCGACAACAGCAACATCAGCAACAGCAACGCCTCCTTCCCCCGCCGGCGCCGGGACATCGCAAAGGACGCCGCCGAGGTGACCCTGCTCAGCGCCACACAGGTGAAGACCGCCACTACCGCCGCCACCGGGGCGATCGCCATTGCCGGAACGGATCGCGACCAGGTGATGACGGTCGCGAGACCCAGGATCGCCGTGACCGCGGCGGGGACACCGACCAGCGATGACAACAACAGCCCGAGGACGAGCTGACGGCGAGGGACCGCGAAGGTCGCAAACCGCGCGGGGTCGAGGGTCTCGTCGATGCCATAGGCGATGATCGGGAGGATCGTCCACCCCAGGACCACCGCGCTGCCCCCGAGCGTGATGGCGGTCCGGGCGACGTCGCTGGGCAGCGAGAACCTCAGTGCGACGAGCCCCGAGAGAGCCGCAACGAGCACACCCAACCCGTACAGCACTGCGATGATCAGCCCGACCAGCTGTGGGGTGCTGCGGCGAAGTCCGTTGCGCAACAGCTGCCATTTCAGTCCGACGATGAGCGCAACCACGCCAGACCCTCTCCGACGTCGGTCTGTCCGCCGACCAGGTCGACGAAACGTTCCTCCAGGGTCATGCCGCACCGGACCTCGTCGAGAGTGCCCTCCGCGCGAATCTGCCCAGCCGCCACGATGGCGACCCGGTCGCACAGCCGTTGCACCAGGTCCATCACATGGCTGGACAGGATCACCGTGCCACCCGAGGCGGCGTAACCCTCGAGGATCTGGCGGATGGTCGTGGCCGATATCGGGTCGACGGCCTCGAACGGCTCGTCGAGCACCAAGAGTCTGGGGGCATGGATCAGGGCACAGGCGAGCGAGACCTTCTTCGTCATGCCTGCCGAGTAGTCAACAACCAAAGTGCCGGTCGCCTCCGCCAGGCCCAGAGCCTCCAGCAGCTCATGGGCCCGTTCAGTGACCACCGTGCGATCCATGCCGCGCAACAGACCCGAGTAGCAGATGAGCTGCAACCCGGTCAGTCGGTCGAAGAGCCGGAGGCCGTCGGGGAGAACGCCGACAAGCTGCTTCGCGCGGACGGTGTCGGACCAGACATCGTGACCGAGGACGTGAGCCGTGCCGGCGTCCGGCCGCAGCAGTCCCGTCGCCATGGACAGGGTGGTGGTCTTGCCGGCGCCGTTGGGTCCCACGAGGCCGAAGAACGACCCCCGCGGGACATCGAGATCAAGCCCATCGACCGCGAGCATTGACCCGTAGGCCTTGGACAGACCTCGCAGGCTCAGCGCCGCGGAGGATCCCCGAGTTTGCATGTACGTGACGGTAACAACAACGACTGGCTTGCCCCGTCCGCACGCGCCCGTTCAGCTGAAGTCGACAGCGATGCCGTCAGCAAGGTCGCGCACCTCCATGCTCTCGGGTCCGAAGCTCTTCAGCTGGGATAGATAGAGCTGACGACCGATGGCACTGAGCAGCACGTCGTGGATCGGGACGCTGACCCGCGGTGCTATCCGCTGTGCGAAAGAGACGGTGTCGCGGCTGGCCGTCCAGGGCGCGTTGAGCGGCACCGCGAGTATGTCGATCTGCCCGGGCTCGCCGTCGTAGGCATCACCTGGATGGAACAGGCTCGGCTCGCCCTCCACCCGGATCACGACACCGAGATTGCCGATCCGGGGCAAGGCCTCGTTGATCAGGGCGTGCTTCTCGCCCACCGGCATGATCAGGACCCGCCCGAACGACAGCTCCTCGCCCGCTACCGTGTGCTCGGACCCGATCCCGGCCTCCGCCATGACTGCGGCGGCCTGCGGCTCGGCATACAGCCGAGCCCGTGGGTTGGCCTCTAGCACCGTCGGAAGCCGTTGCAGGTCAACATGATCCGCGTGTTGATGGGTGACCAGGATGACATCCAGTCCTGTCACGCCCACGATGCCCGGCGAGAACACACCTGGGTCGATCAGGATGCGTTGGCCGCCGGTCTCGACGAGCAGGCAGGCGTGTCCGAGATGAGTGAGGCGCATGGGAGTCAGGCTACAAGCGCCGCCGCAACCGGACCTGCTTCGCCACGTAGCCCGGCATCACGCAGGACAGCGCGAGGAAGTAGGCCGACAACGCCAGCTTGCCGTACGCGAGGCTGATGATGCAGATCGTTGAACAGATCAGCCAGGCGCCCATTCCCGCCTTCACCTGGTCCTCACTCTCGTAGTCCGACCGACGCTTCGAGAGTAGGTCCGAAAAGCGCGCTGACGCCTCCCACCGACGACGTAGTCCGATCGACCGAGATGACGATGACGAGTGCTGTGCGAGGTGCGAGGTGTGAGGTGTGAGGTCATCACCTCGTGGACTGACCCCGCCACAGGTCGATGCCGCCCTCAACCGCATGATTGTCGATCTCGGCAAGCTCCTCAGCGCTGAACTCGAGGTTGTCCAGCGCGGCGATGTTCTGCTCCAGCTGACTGACCGACGACGCACCGATCAGGACCGAGGAAACTCGCGCGTCGCGCGCTATCCAGGCAAGGGCCATCTGCGCGAGCGACTGGCCACGGCGGAGGGCGACCTCGTTCAGCGAACGGAGGTTGGCGAGGTTCTGCTCGGTCAGCAGCTCCTCCGAGAGCGATGAGCCCTCGGCCATACGGGAGTCGGGCGGAATACCGTTGAGGTACTTGTTGGTCAACATGCCTTGCGCCAAGGGAGAGAACGCAATACACCCAGCGCCGACCTGTTCGAGGGTGTCGAGCAGTCCGCCCTCGATCCAGCGATTGAGCATCGAGTACGACGGCTGATGGATGAACAGCGGTGTGCCGAGCTCGGCCAGGATCGAGGCCGCCTCGGCGGTCCGTTCCGGCGAGTATGACGAGATGCCCGCGTACAAAGCCTTGCCCGAGCGAACTGCGGTGTCCAGCGCGCCCATGGTCTCTTCGAGCGGTGTCTCCGGGTCAGGGCGGTGCGAGTAGAAGACGTCGACATAGTCGACACCCATCCGCGTCAGCGACTGGTCGAGGCTGGCCAGCAGGTACTTGCGGGAACCGAACTCGCCGTATGGACCCGGCCACATGTCCCAGCCGGCCTTGGTGGAGAGAAAGAGCTCGTCACGGTAGGGCAGAAGGTCCTGCCGCAGGATGGTCCCGAAGTTGGCCTCGGCCGAGCCGTACGGCGGTCCGTAGTTGTTGGCCAGGTCGATGTGGCAGACACCGAGATCGAACGCGCGACGCAGGATCGCCCGCTGGGTTTCCAGCGACCGGTCGTCCCCAAAGTTGTGCCAGAGGCCCAGCGAGATGAGTGGAAGCTTCACTCCGCTGCGCCCCACGCGGCGGTAGGTCATCGATTCGTAGCGGTCCTCGGCAGCGACATAGCTCATGCAACTCATCTTTGCAGACGTCGTGTCCTCATCTTCCCGGCCGCCGAGGCCCGACCCTGTTGACGAATCCGACCCTCGGCGCAGGACCTTTGGCACTGCCTTCGAGGACCCTTGTGGGACGAACGTGGGAAGACCACGTGGGAACATCACGGAGAGGAAGGCGCTCCACTGACGTGGAGCTGAATGGTGATGACCGTGTTCGCAGATCGTGTCGATGCCGGCCGACAGCTTGCCGCGCGGCTGGAGTACCTGCGTGACCAGGACGTGGTCGTTCTGGGCCTGCCCCGAGGCGGGGTGCCCGTGGCGTTCGAGGTGGCTGAGGCACTGGGCGCGCCACTGGATGTCATCGTGGTGCGAAAGCTGGGTGTGCCCTACCAACCCGAGTTGGCCATGGGCGCGATCGGTGAGGGGGGAGCCCAGGTGCTCGATGCCAATGTGATGGCTCGGGGCCGGATCACCGACGCGGACCTGAGCGCTGTCGAAAGCCGTGAGCGGGCGCTGCTTGAGGAGCGCGTCGCACTCCTGCGTCGGGGACGGGATCGCATCGAACTGGTGGGTCGCACTGCCGTCATCGTCGACGACGGCATCGCGACGGGTTCCACTGCTCGAGTGGCCTGTCAGGTGGCCCGTCACCTCGGCGCGGCGAGGGTGATTCTGGCTGCGCCGGTCGCCCCTGACGAGACGGTGCGGAACCTGACCGAAGCCGACGAGGTCGTCTGCGTCTCGGTGCCCCGGTGGTTCATGGCGGTCGGCCAGCACTATGCCGATTTCTCGACGACGAGCGACGACGAGGTGATCCTCCTGCTGGACACCGCCGCCCGGCGAATGCGCGGCGATCAGTCGGTCGGCCAAAGGCCGGACTGCGACGTTGACGTGGAGATCCCTGTCGGCGCCGTTGGCCTCCAAGGGCATCTGCATCTTCCTGAGCCGGCCGACAGTGTGGTGCTGTTCGCCCACGGGAGCGGCAGCAGCCGCCACAGCCCGCGCAACCAGTTCGTCGCCTCTGCTCTCTACCAGGCAGGTGTGGGCACGTTGTTGCTCGACCTGCTCACCGAGCCTGAGGAGCTCGACCGCGCCAACGTGTTCAACATGGACCTGCTGGCGAGCCGGCTCACCGCAGCAACGCAGTGGCTCCGCAGCCGGCCCGACGCTGCATCGTGCCGCGTCGGATACTTCGGTGCGAGCACTGGAGCCGGCGCGGCCTTGCTGGCGGCCGCGGATGCTGGAGACCGGATCGCGGCGGTCGTGTCGCGCGGCGGCCGACCAGACCTGGCTGGTTCACGGCTTGCCGAGGTCAAGGCCCCCACGCTGCTGATCGTGGGCAGCGCCGACGAGATGGTCCTCGATCTGAACCGCCAGGCGCAGGCCCAGCTGCGCTGCCCGAACCAGTTGGCGGTCGTTGACCGCGCCACTCATCTGTTCGAAGAGCCCGGGACCCTTGCAGAGGTAGCGATCCTGGCGAGCGACTGGTTCACCAGGTACCTCGCAAAGGAGCCTCAGAACCCATCAGTGGCCTGACCCAAGCGCGTTGCGGTAGAAGAGGTTCACCACTTCCCGAACGACGTCGGGCGCGGCTTGACGCTGCTCAGGTCAATGGTTGAGATCGACTCGGTCGGCAAACCCGCGGCTGCCCGCTCAGCGGCGTCGTTGGCGACGATGTCCGCAGCGGTGTTGAGCGGGAACAAGTTCTTCGGGTCGTGTCCGGGGACCTTGACGAACTCCACGGTGCCGGCGCGAGTGTCCAGTGCGGCCCAGATGGCCTCGACGATGCCGGCGTTCTTGACTGGCTCGCGCTTGGAGTTGCGCATCCCGTTGCGCTGCCAGCCGGCCCGCCAGGTGGTGGAGCAGTCCCGTGCGTACGTCGAGTCGATCTGGATCACCAGGTGCGCGACATCAGGGTGGTCTCTCAGGGCGTCAAGCACAGCCCGCAGCTCGGCGATGTTGTTGGTGCCGATGGCCTGCCCCGACGCGTGGTAGCTGCCGTTCTCGTCCACCCACGCCCAGCCAGCCGGCCCGGGGTTGCCGAGGCACGCGCCGTCAGTGCCGACCGTCAACGTTCCACCCTGCATGTCAGTCCCTCGTGTTCAGTCTCGACGTCGGCCTTGTAAAGGTGCAGGCCGACAGAGGTTACAGGCCGACCGAAGCAAGGGCGACCGAAGCACAGGCAGACAAAGGTGCAGGCCCCGGGGAGTATGAGTCTCCGGGGCCTGCGGTTGATCATCAACGGTGAAGGCTGACAATCTCACGGGTGGTCCGCTGGCTCTCTCCGCACGCTTCACCTGGCGGTTCCAGCAGGCAAGCCCACTGGTCAAGAACCCTTTTCCATCCGATCCCGCCCCCGTTTCCGGTGGCGTACTGAGAGTTCTACGCCGATGTGGTAACGGCCCGCAAGTGGTCTGGCACAAGAAGTTTCGGCTTCATCGGCGTGTCGCGCCCGACACGCCGATACAACCCGAGAATGGCCGCTTGTCGCGCCACAGACGGCCTCACATCCCGCAGTGGATCGAAGCCATCAGGCCGCTGACCCCACATCCTTACTGGGCCGATGGGGTCCACCGTGGACCCGCTACTGCAGTGAGGGCACCAGCTCGGTCCAGGTGTTCGATGCCACGTTGTAGGCCCACGCGTCATCCGCTACCGACCAGGTCGTCTGCGAGGTTCGCACCGTGCCGCCGAGGATGACGATGCGCTCGTTGACCGGGTCGTAGACCATCGTGTGGTCGGTCCGGGCAAGTGGCCCCGTCTTGGTCAGCGGATTGAAGAGCGAACCGGGCAGCGGAACGTTGGCCCAGCGGTCCTGGGTCGCGTCGTAGGTGGCCAGGACTCCGTCACTGAAAAGGACTGTGCGCTGTGCGGACTGGTCGTAGGCGAGCTCGCCACCGGCCAAGTCGAAGTTGAGCCGTGGTGGGGCCGCCTGCTCGGCCCACTGGCCAGACGTTGGCTGGAAGGTCCAGGAGTGGTAGGGCAAGAGGACCAAGACGAGTCGTCGCTGTGCGGTGTCGTAGGTCATCAGGTCGGCGTATCCGTCGCCGTTGATAGGTCCGGGCCTGTCGAACTTCGTCCACCGGTTAGCTTCGTCGTTGTAGGACCACAGGTCACCGCTCTCGCGGTTGCGGGCGATCACGTGCCCTGGCGACGGGTCGTAGGTGGCCTGCCAGAGGGAGGACGGGACCGAGCCTCCGGACGGTGGAAGAAGGTTCCACCTGTTGCCCTCGACTGAGTAGGTCCAGACAGACAGATCCGATACAGCGACGATGAGGTGAGAGTCAGCGTCGTGGACGAGCGCGATCCGCCGGCCGAGGCTCGGTTCGCGGGGCGGTCTCATCATCCGCCACGTGTTTGTGCACACGTCCAGAGTCCAGGTGCGAGCTGGACCCCAGAAGGTTTCGAGGGCGACGATCTTGCCGGACCCGGCCTCCGTGGCGACGCTTAGGAAAGTCGGTCTGGCTTGCTTCGCCGGTCCCGTGCGCCCTGGTGTGGAACCGGGCGGGCAGACAAACGCGGTGGGTTTCGGGCTCGCTGTGAGCTTCGGGCTCGCTGTGAGCTTCGGGCTCGCTGTGAGCTTCGGGCTCGCTGTGGGTTTCGGGCTAGCTGCCCCCCCCCCAACGCATCTCGCAGAGCATTCTGACGCTGAGAATGCTCTGCGAGATGCGTTGCCTTCTGGGGGTGCCCGGTCAGTGGAGCGATCCGGCCCGGCCGGTATCGATGATCACGCGGCGGCCGATGCTGGGGCGACCG
>DASRVZ010000205.1:0-18147 GCA_035654835.1 Dermatophilaceae bacterium
TACGGCGTCACTGCATAGGGACGTGCGCGGCATAGGGACGTGCGCGCCTGCGGACGCGGCGCGTCAACCCAGGGGGCCGGCTCAGCTGAAGGAGTCGCCGCAGGCGCAGGAACTGCCTGCATTGGGGTTGTCGATGGTGAAGCCCTGCTTCTCGATGGTGTCGGCGAAGTCGATCGAGGCGCCGTCGAGATAGGGGGCACTCATCCGGTCGATGACGACCTCGACACCACCGAAGTCGACGACCAGGTCGCCGTCGAGGGTGCGCTCGTCGAAGTACAGCTGGTAGACCAAGCCGGAACAGCCACCAGGCTGCACGCCGACCCGCAGACGAAGGTCGTCGCGGCCCTCTTGCTCGAGCAGGCTCTTGACCTTGACCGCCGCCACGTCGGAGAGCAGCACACCGTGCGCCGGCTTGTCGGCTAGGGCTTCCTCGGCAACGCCCTGCGCGAGGCGGGCCTGGGTGTCGTCCTGAACACTCATGTGGTGCGTCCTTAAGTAGTTGGTCGAGCGTGTGTTGGTCGAGCGTGTGTTGGTCGTGCAGTGTTTGGTCGTGGGGCAACGGTGCAACAGTGCCAACCCACGGGCGCCGGAATGTGTTCCCAACGCGTCAAGGGTACGTCAGGCGTGGCGGGGGGACCATGTCGTCGCCACTCTCTCCGTCCTCCTGCTGAGAGTGCCCGCGGGGTCTGCGAGGGCAGCCGCGATCTGGCGTGGGTCCTCAGCCACGGCATAGGTGCCACTGATGCCAAGTGCCATCGAGTCACGACGTCCCAGCAGAGCCTGGCCCGCGATGACAACGGTCGGTCTCGCCCTGGCCAAGGCGGTGGCGGCGACCCCCGCGACGACCTTGCCACGCAGACTCTGCACGTCGAACGTGCCCTCACCGGTGACAACCAGGTCGGCGGTCTGCACCAGCGCGTCGAAGCCGACCGCGTCAAGCACGGCCTGGACCCCGCTGACCCGATGCCCGCCAAGGAGCAGCAGCCCGTAGCCCAAGCCTCCTGCAGCCCCCGCACCCGGCTCGCGTTCGAGTCGAATCTCCTTGCCGGTGAGCAGGTCCCGGCTGACGGGAACGACCCTGCCGACAACGTGGGTGAAGTGACCCAGGGCGGCCTCGAGCTGCTGCGCCATCTCCGGTGTCGCACCCTTCTGAGCCGCATAGACCGCACTTGCGCCATGGAATCCGAGCAGCGGCGAGTCGACGTCGGTGGCGAGAACGAGCTCGACGGAGTGCAGCCGCTCACGCACCAGCCTGAGCCCCTCAAGCGCATCGTCGGCCAGCTCGCCGAGAGTCGCTCCGCCCATGCCCAGCGCCGCCCGGTCGCCGGCTCCCAGTGCGGCCAGCATGCCGGCCCCCCCGTCGTTGGTGCCGCTGCCACCGAGCCCGACCACGACCCGGGTGGCACCCCCGCCGACAGCTGCGTCTATGAGCTCCCCGACGCCGTAGGTGCTGGTGACCATGGGATTGCGCTCGCCCTCGGAGAGCAGGTGCAGACCGCAGGCCTGAGCAGACTCGATGTATGCCGTCCGCGTGACGCCGCTGTCAACCATCAGGATGGCGGCCGGAACGGGCCGTCTGAGCGGATCAGACACTGTGACGGACACCGTCGCGCCGCTGAGCGCTGCGGTCAGCACGTCAAGAAACCCCGGGCCTCCGTCGCTCAACGGTTGCAGGGTGAGGTCGTCATCAGGCGCGCTGCGTCGCCAGCCCTCGGCGATCGCCTCAGCCGCCTGAGCCGCACTGAGGGTGCCAGTGAAACAGTCTGGAGCTATGAGGACGCGCACATGCCCATGCTGTCAGCCCGTGACCTGCCACGCCGTGACGTCAGGCCGTCGCAGCCCGATCATGGTCGAGGCGAACGACCAGACATGGGCCTCCGGCGTAGATACCGCCGTCGATGGCAAGTGCCCGGCCGCCCGCATATGACAGGGGGCCCGTCACCTCCGTGGAGTCCTGTCCGGTGAGTGAAGCGATGATGCTGTGGCCGTGGACGATCCGCTCGCCGCCGAACCGGTCGAGGACCCCGGCGGCCACCCGCTCTCCGTCAGAGTCTGCGAACGCATATCGGCTCGTGAGTCTGACCCAGCACTCCCACCATTTCCCGAGCTCATCACCGGCAAGCACGTGGCGCACCGCGTCGTTGATCTGCTCAACGCTGTCGCCCCAACGGAGGTACTCAGTGGTGTCGGTGTGCAGCAACAGGTCGCGACCTGCCAGGACGATGGCGTCCAGCTCGCTGAGCCAGGCGATGTGCTGGTCGGTGAGGCGTTCCTGATCGCCGACCAGGCCTCCGTTGAGGGGCCAGCTGCGAGCGAAGCTCCGGTGGCCGCCGAAGTGTGACGGGACCTGCTGGTCGCCGAAGCGGTGCATGCCGAGCGCGAGGATCTCGTGGTTGCCGAGCAGGGCATCAACCTGCCCACCGGCCGCGCCTGCCTCGTCCTGGAGTCGGCGGATGAGGTCGACGACCGCGATGCCGTCGGGACCACGGTCGAAGAAGTCGCCCAAGACGGTCAGACGGGCTCCGCCCCCGCACCAAGCACCATCGGAGTCGAGCAGCTTCGCGCGGCGAAGCGCCACGACGAAGGGCTCTACGTGTCCGTGGATGTCACTGACGGCATAGTGCATCTGCCAAACCTAGGGACTCACCCCGTGCGACCGCCTGGCCATCGGTCAAACCCGGCAGTGGTCGACCCTGCCGGCGGCATACGATCAGGGCGTGAGCACCACAGCGGAACAGCCACGCCACGCCCCTTTGCCTCTGCTCGTCCTTGGTCAGGGCCGCGACCTCGCCACCGAGCGAGGCGTCGAGTGCCCCGGTGAGCTGCCGGCACCGTCGGACCGGGGTCTGGTGGAGCGTGCCCGTGCCGCCAAGGCCGCCCTCGGGGACAAGGTCTTCGTCCTGGGTCACCACTACCAGCGCGACGAGGTCATCGAGTTCGCCGATGTCATGGGCGACAGCTTCAAGCTCGCCAAAGAAGCGGCCGCGCGTCCGGAGGCGGCCTACATCGTCTTCTGTGGCGTGCACTTCATGGCGGAGGCGGCCGACATCCTCACCGCAGACCATCAGCAGGTCGTGCTGCCCGACCTGGCCGCGGGATGCTCCATGGCAGACATGGCCGCAAAAGGGCAGGTCGAGGACGCATGGGACGACTTGGCCGAGATGGGCGTCGCGGACGAGCTTGTTCCCGTGACCTACATGAACTCCGCGGCCGCCATCAAGGCGTTCACCGGCCGCCACGGGGGCACGATCTGCACGTCGAGCAATGCGAAGACCGCGATGCAGTGGGCATTTGACCAGCATGGTGGTGTCGGGGGCAACGCCAAGGTGCTGTTCCTGCCCGACCAGCACCTCGGACGCAACACCGCGGTCCGCGAGCTTGGCCTCTCTCTCCAGGACTGCGTCGTGTTCGACCCACACAAACCGACCGGAGGGCTGACCCGCGAACAGGTTCGGGCTGCCCGGGTGATCCTGTGGCGCGGACATTGCTCAGTGCACGGCCGATTCTCGCTCGAAGCCGTCGCCGCCGCGCGCGCCACCATCCCCGGCGTCAGGGTGATCGTGCACCCAGAGTGCCAGTACGAGGTCGTCGAAGCTGCAGATGTGGTCGGCTCGACCGAACGGATCATCCAGGCCATTGCCTCGGCGCCGGACGGCAGCTCGTGGGCCGTGGGCACGGAGCTCAACCTCGTGCGCCGTCTCGCGACGATGTTCCCAAAGCAGAACATCGCCTTCCTGGAAAAGAACGTCTGCTACTGCTCGACCATGAACCGCATCGACCTGCCGCACCTGGTCTGGGCGCTTGAGTCACTCGCGGCCGGCCGGGTCATCAACCAGATCACCGTCGATCCCGACGTCGCCAAGTGGGCCAAGGTTGCGCTCGACTTGATGCTTGCGCTCCCGGGCGAGACCGCCAAGGACTGACTACCCGCGGCTGCTTGCCTGCGAATGACGACGCGGGCGCTCAGCCGCGAAGCAGGCCCAGACGTTCGAGCAGGACCGCCTCGGCCAGGCAGACCTTCTCGAACTCACCGAGGTGGAGGCTCTCGTTGGCGCCGTGAGCGCGGGTATCGGGATCCTCGACGCCAGTGACCAGGATGCCGGCGTCAGGGAACTTCTCGGCGAACGCCGCCACGAACGGGATCGAACCGCCAACACCGATGTCGACCGGTGCGACGCCCCACGCATCGGTGAAGGCCGCGCGCGCCTGGTCATAGACGGGGCCGTTGGCGTCAGCGGAGAACCCCGCGCCCTCGTCGTCAAGCTCGATGTCGATCTTGACGCCCCAGGGCGCATTGGCCCGCAGGTGTTCCGCGAGCCGCCAGTAGCCGTGCTGCGGGTCCTCGTCGGGGGCGATACGCATCGAGATCTTCGCGGCGGCCTGCGGGACCAGAGTGTTGGACGATGTGGCCACGGACGGCGCGTCGATGCCGATGGTGGTGATCGATGGTTTGCTCCACAGTCGCGACAGGATCGAACCAGAACCGATCATCTCGACGCCATCGAGCAGACCGGACTCTTCGCGCAGCTGTTCCTCGGGGTATCCGAGATCAGAGGCCACGCCCGACTTCAGTCCCGCCACTGCGACGTTGCCCTCGGCATCATGCAACGTGGCGATCAGCCTGATCAGCGCCGTGATGGCGTCCGGAACCGCTCCACCGAACATGCCGCTGTGAATCCCGTGGTCGAGGGCGCGCACCGTCAGCACCACGCGGATCATCCCGCGCAACGTCGTGGTCAATGCCGGCTTGCCCACTGCCCAGTTGGTCGAGTCCGCCAGGACGATCACGTCGGCGCGGAGCTTGTCCCCATGCCGCTCCAGGATGGTGCCCAGACTGTCCGAGCCGACCTCCTCCTCGCCCTCGACGAAGACGGTGACGCCGACCGGCAACGCACCGGAGTGCACGCGCAGCGCCGCGATGTGGGCCATGACTCCGGCCTTGTCGTCTGCGATGCCGCGGGCGTAGAGCCGGCCCTGACGCTCGGTCGGCTCGAATGGCGCGCTGTCCCAGTCGGAGTCGGCGCCGGGGGGTTGGACATCGTGGTGGGCATAGAGCATGACGGTCGGTGCGCCCTCGGGTCCGTCGATGTGTCCGATGACAGCAGGTCGACCGCCCTCCTTGACAATCTCGACGTCGAGGCCTTCGACGCGCAGCATCTCGGCCACGGACTGCGCGCTGGCCTCCACGTGAGCCTGGTCGAAGGCTGCGAGCGAGACGCTGGGGATCCGGGTGAGCGCCTCAAGATCCCGACGCAACGTCGGCAGAAGCTCGGCGACCCGAGCCGTCATTGCGCTCAGTCGGGCAGGGTCAAGGTCTGGGGTGAGAACGTCTTTGGTCACGTTCGGATCGTACCCACTGGTGTCATGCAGGCTCCCACCCGTGTGGCTCCTCCCCTGGCGTCCAACGGGCGATACAAGGGAAGCCAGCCCCACGACATACAGTGGCAATGTGTTTGGACGCAAGAAGGACTCCCAGAACGGCACCCCGTCGGCGATCACGTACGCCGAACGGCCAGGTGCCAAGAACCGCCCCACTCCGTCCCGTCGGGAGCAGGAGGAGGCTCGCAAGCGGCCCCTCGTGCCCATGGACCGCAAGGCCGCGGCCAAGCAGTCCCGTGAGGCCAAGAAGCTGGCCCGCGCCAAGCAGCGCGCCGCCTTGTTGTCGGGTGACGAGCACGCGCTACCGGCTCGCGACAAGGGGCCGGTCAAGCGCTTCATCCGCGACGCCGTGGATACCCGATGGAACATCGGCGAGTTCATGCTGCCGGTCATGATCGTGGTTCTCGCGTTGACCTTCGTCGCCCCGATGGTCCCCTCGCTGGCCACGTTGGCCACGTTGCTGGTCTTCACGATGGTCTATGGCCTTGTTGCCGCCGGAGTGCTCGATGCCTTCTTGATGTGGAGGCGCATCAAAGCGAAGGTCATCGCGAAGTTCGGCGAGAACCCGCCACGCGGATCCGCCATGTATGCCGTGATGCGCGCCTTCCAGATGCGCCGGTCGCGGCTGCCGCGTCCCCAGGTCGAGCGCGGCTCCAAGACCACCTAGAGCCCATCCGCTGGTTGCTCCCAAACCACCGTTTGGGACCTCGAACCGGGTCGATTTGGTGGCTTTGGCGCAACAAGTGGGTCGTGGCCGTTCCGGTCCTGCTCAGTCGAGGAGATTGGCGAACGCGGTCGGCGTACGGGTGAGCGGATACGTTGCGAAATGCATCCGCTCGACCTCGCCCGCTGGGCCCCGCGTGATCTCGAGCAGCTCGCCGCGCTCGCGCCCGGCAACGGCGCGGAAGCGATTGCTGTCCTCCTTGGCGAAGCGCGTGTCAGCGATGGGCAGACCACAGGGGATGCGCGACCAGAGTGCGTCGTCGCGTACCTCGAAGACGATCTCCTCGCCCTCGGTCCACCAGCTGCCGAGGATGCCGTCAAGATCCGGCTGCGGCTGGGACGGACTCCATATGAGTGCCATGGACGGCTCGGCATCGAGGACAGCGTTGACCAGCTGACCGGCGAGGGTCACGGTCTCGGCACCCGCAGTGCTGTTGGCGAAGACCACGGCCCCGACCCTGTCCTGGCGCCGAACCCGCAGACCGGCCAGGAACCCGGGCATCGCTCCCCCGTGACCGGCCAGGACCCGCTCACCGGTGCGCTGAAGGTCATAACCCAGCCCATATGCCCGGGCCCAGCCCTCGACGTCGGTCATGATCAGCGGTCGGCACATCTCGTCCACGCTGTCACGCGACAAGATCTCGGCGACTGGGTCCGCCACGAAGGCGGCATACCGAGCCATGTCGGCAACGGTGCTCCAGAGCCCGCCCAGTGGGGCCATCGCCCTCTGCTCGAACGCCGGCTCGATGGTTGCCACTCCCGTGTGGGGATGAATCTGATAGCCCAGCGCGCGACTCGCGTTGTCAGGGACCAGACCGGTGTTCTTCATCTCCAACGGCTCGAGGACGCGTTCGGTGACGACATCACCCCAGGGCCGGCCTTCGAGCTGTTCCACGATCTGTCCCAGGAGCGCGAACGCGAGGTTGGAGTAGTGGAAAGCGAAGTGGACGGGCAGTACCTGCTCAGCCACCTCCAGCTCACGCAGCAGCCGCTCCTGGTCGGGCGCGTCGAAGTTCTCCCAGATCCGGCCGACCGGCTCGCGCTGCAGGCCGGAGGCGTGGGAAAGCAGCTGGCGGATGGTCACGGCACCGTGTTTGGTGTGGGGCAGGTATGTGTCCAGACGGTCGTCCAGCGACAGTCTGCCGGCATCGCGCAAAGCCATGACCAAGACGGCGGTGAACGTCTTGGTGATCGACCCGATCATGTATTGCGTGTCGTCGCTCGGTCCGGTGACCGGGTCGAGTCGTGCCGCACCGACGTGAAGAGACCACACCAGTGTGCCGTCCCTGACGACGCCCGCGCTCACCGCCGGTGAGTGCCACTGACTCTGTGCCTGGCGCACCTGGCGCTCGAGGTCCCGAACAAGTCCTTCTCCCAGCCGCAGGTGGCTCGCCGAACCCTCGACCAAGGCGATGGCAGAGCCGTTCGGGGAGCCGCTCACTCGGCCGCGCGCAGGCTCATGGGTCCGTAGACCACCGCGCCCTCGTGGGCGAGCGTGACGGCGTCCACCCCCACGTCGGACAGCTGACGCCACTGCTCGCCGAGCCAGCTCTCCGCCTCACTCTGCGAGGGGAAACCGCTCGTGACCAGAGTCTCACCGGTCATCGGTTGGCCGTCTGCGTCGAGATAGGTCCACGTCCACTCATCAGTCATGGACGCCACTCTACCCAGCGCTCAACCGCTACCCATCTGCGAAGACAGACCACCGCGAGGACCACCGCGAAGAGCGTTCCACGACAACGCTCGCGCGCAGCGCGGACGTTGACGGCTGTGTAGCGTTGACAACGTGAGCGACATTCGACCACTCGAGCAGAGCCTCCCATCGTTGGACGAGTCGTGGTCCCACGCGCTCTGTGTGGCCGCTCATCCCGACGATCTCGAGTACGGCATCGCCGCGGCTGTCGACCGCTGGGTGCAGCAGGGCAAGACGGTCACCTACCTGTTGGTCACCCACGGGGAGGCAGGAATCGACGGGGTCCCACCCAGCGAAGCAGCCTCCGTGCGGGCCCAGGAGGAACGCGACGGGGCGGCCGAGGTGGGCGTCGCAGCCGTGGAGTTCCTCGACTACGACGACGGCACCGTCGAGTACGGCCTGCCACTACGCCGTGACATCGCCCGGGCGATACGCATCCACAAACCCGAGGTCGTCATCACGTTGACACACCGCGAGCGGTTCGCAGGCGGAGGCACGAACCGGGCCGACCACCGTGCGGTGGGACTTGCTGCGCTGGACGCATCCAAGGACGCCGGCAACCGGTGGATCCACCCTGAGCTGGCGGACGATGGATACGAGCCGTGGAACGGGGTCAAATGGGTCTGCATGGCGGGCTCACCGGAGGTCACTCACGGGGTGGACGTGACCGGGCACATGGACGCGGCGGTGGCATCGCTCGAGGCCCATCAGGTCTATCTCGAAGCGCTCGGCCCGGACTATCCATCACCTCGAGATCTGCTGGGAATGATCCTCGGCGGTGGTGGCCAGGCTATGGGCGTCGACCACGCCGTCACCTTTGAGGTCTACGACATCTGAGGTCCGTCGCCAGACGACTGGACCCCATGCTGGAGGCATCGACACCTGCAGGAGGAACAAACGACGTGGCATTCACACGCGACTCGATCCCCGACCTCACGGGCAGGACGGCGGTGGTCACCGGAGCCAACGGCGGGCTGGGGCTGGAGACCGCGAAGGCGTTGGCGGCCAAGGGCGCGCATGTGGTGATGGCGGCGCGCAACCTGGCCAAGGCCGCCGAGGCGGCCGAGCAGATCCGGGCTGAGACACCGAACGCGTCGCTGGAGGTAGCACCGCTCGACCTCGGTTTGATGGGCTCGGTCCGGGACGCAGCTGAGCGGATCGTGGCCGGCCACGACCGTATCGACATCCTGGTGAACAACGCCGGGGTGATGGCGATGCCGGAGAAGCAGACCGCGGACGGGTTCGAGATGCAGTTCGGGGTGAACCACCTAGGGCACTGGGCGCTGACCGCCCTGCTGATGCCGGCGCTGCTGGCTGCTCCGGCGGCGCGCGTGGTGACGGTGACCTCGACGGCACGCCATTTTGGGCGTGCCGTGGACGCGCAGAACCCCCACCTGGACGGCCACTACAACGCCTGGGCTGCCTACGGGCAGTCGAAGTTGGCGAACTACCACTTCGCGACCGGGCTGCGGCGGGAGTTCGAGCAAACCGCTGTGGCGGCCTCGAGCCTGCTGGCCCATCCGGGCCTGTCCAACACCGACCTGCAGTCCACCACGGTCGATGAGGGTGGCGGCGGGTTCTTCGGCCCGTTCTTCCACACGCTCGCCGCGCGAACCGGCATGAGCCCGGCACAGGGCGCCCTTCCGCAGATCCGCGCCGCGACGGACCCTGCGGCGAAGGGCGGGGAGCTCTATGCACCGCGATTTGTCAACAACGGTGCTCCGGTGAGGCGGCCGATCCTGCGCCCCGGCACCGACAGGGCGATCGCGACCATATGGCAGGTGTCGGAGCGCGAGACCGGCATCGCCCTGAACATCTGAACCATCATGTCCGCTGTGGAGCACTACACCGTGCCCCCCGGGGACGGCTTCCATCTGGCCGAACTCGGCGTCTCCCCGAGGAACGTGCGCCACCAGGCGCCGCGGGAGACCGGTCAGGCACGGACCCAGCGTCATCCGGTCTACGACATCTGAGGTCCGAGGTCTGACCTCTGCAGGTCATCCGGGACCAGCGAGAACAGGACCATGTCCACACGGCCGTCATGCACGTACCCGGCGTTGCGTGCCACACCCTCGCGTACGAAGCCGGCCTTCTCAGCGGCTCTCTGCGACCCGATGTTCCCGGTTGCGGCGAACAGCTCGACGCGCTCGAAGCCGTGTTCGCAGATCGCCCATTCGGAAAGCGCGCGAGTCGCGCGCGACGCGACACCCCGACCTCGAGCCCACGGCGCCACCCAGTAGCCCACTTCGGCGACCCGGTACGCCCAGTTGACGTGCTTGAGGTCGATCACACCCACCAGCCGCCCCGCGGACTCGATGGCGAAGACGATGCCCTCTCCCGACTCGCGCAGTGTGGGCGCGAACGTGCCGATGAACCACTGCGCGTTGGCCAGCGTGTACGGACGGGGAATCGGCAGCCAGCGCAACGTCTCTGGGTCCTGGCATGCGTCGGCGACGTCATCTGCATCGGACTGAGAGAGGGGACGCAGCGTCAGATCTCCCACGGCGAGGGTGGTCTCGTGGAAGGTCGGCGTCACATCGAGTGCGGTCATTCGAGAATCGTAGGCGGTGAACCGAACCCCTCAGTCGTCAAAAACGCCTCAGAAGTCAATGCCGACGAGGGCAGCCAACGCCGAGGTGTCCAGGTTGTCTTCGATGGCGTCCGCCAGTCGATCAAGCATCGACTCGCGCATCGCACCGAAGCCCTGCGCACTCGGATCGGCCCGCCATCGCACCCCCGCCTGGGATGCCACCTCGGTGAGGAATGCCCGCCGGAAGCCGTCGTTCTCCAGGGCTCCGTGCCAGGTCATCCCCCACACCGACCCCGCCCGCCACCCGTCAAGGAACGGCTCCGCGTCACCACCGTCGAGCGTGCGCGAGGCCACCCCGTGGTGGATCTCGTATGCCGTGACGGAGTTATCGCGCCACTGACCTACGGGTCGTCCCAGATGTTTGTCCACGTCGAAACGCACCCTGATCGGGAGCAGTCCGAGGCCCGCAACCGTTTGGGCAGAACGGGACTCGACGCCATCGGGGTCTTCGATGCGCTCCGCAAGCATCTGGTATCCGCCACAGATGCCGAGCACCGGCCGGCCGGCTGCGGCTCGCGCGATCACCGCCGAGTCGAGGCCACGCGAACGCATCCACTCCAAATCCGCTGACGTGGCTCGAGACCCGGGAAGCACCACCAAGTCGGCGCGAGCGACCACGTCGGGGTCGGCCGTCACCCGGACGTCGACACCGGGCTCCGCGGCCAGGGCGTCAACGTCGGTGGCGTTGGACACTCTAGGGAACCGAACGACCGCAACGGAAAGCGTCGCACCAACGGCGGATACGGCCGAGGACGCCGCGTGCGTGCGACGATCCTCTGCCCCAGCTGCCCCTGCTGCCCCGGTGACCTCCGAGGATCCTCCCGACCAACCCGATATCGCGAGGGCATCCTCACCATCGAGCCACACGTCGTAGAGAAACGGCAAGGTGCCCAACACGGGTCGGGCGGTGCGTTCCTCCAGCATTCGCAGCCCCGGCTCGAGGAGGGACAGGTCACCGCGAAACTTGTTGACGATCCAACCCCGGATGTGGGCCTTGTCCGCCTCGTCCAGCAAGGCCAAGGTGCCGTACATCGCGGCGAGAACCCCGCCTCGGTCGATGTCTCCGACCACGACCACAGGCAGATCCACAGCCCGCGCCAGACCCATGTTGACGAAGTCGCCCTCACGCAGGTTGATCTCTGCTGGACTACCTGCGCCTTCGGCAATGACGACATCGAAACGGGACGACAGGTCGCGAAATGCCTCAAACGCCGTCTGCGCCAACACCTTTCGGCCCGTAGCCCACTCTCCGGCATCGAGCTCCCCCCAGGATTGACCCATCAGGACCACGTGGGACCTGAGGTCCGACCCCGGTTTGAGCAGGACTGGGTTCATAGCAGCCTCGGGCTCCACCCCGCACGCGACGGCCTGAACCCACTGAGCTCGCCCGATCTCCGATCCATCCGCACAGACCATCGAGTTGTTGGACATGTTCTGTGCCTTGAACGGGGCGACCGATACGCCCCTGCGGGCCAGCCACCGACACAGCCCAGCGGTCACCAGGCTCTTGCCGGCGTCCGACGTGGTCCCCGCCACGAGCAGTCCCTTGGCCACAGCGTCTCCCCACCTTTGAAACACGTATCGAATCGCCGACCAGCGCCGGCGGTATTGGATCCCTGGGTCGCGGTGGGGGCGGCACTCACCAACGGCCAACGGTAGTCGGGTCGGTAGCGTCTCACCCAAGCCAGGTCATTCCGGCTGCCAACCAGGCTGCGGTCGTCAGTGCGAGAGGAACCCGATGAAGTGGTCCCGCGCCGTCCATCATCTCGACGGGCTCGCGCATGCGTGCGCCGACATGGCGGAGCGGCCAGTCACGGTTTTTCCGCTACGAGTCATGCAGCTGTGGGCCTACGGCGACGTACTGACCGGCCATGACGATCTCGACCGTCTGCGCGTCGTACTGGCTGTCGACCTGCCGGTCGACGACGTTGCCTGGCTCTGCCCTCCACAGGGGGCTGAGCACTGGTCAAATGCCACGCGGCTTTCGCAGAGCCCCATCGTGGCCATGTGGCGATCGACGCGAGCACCCTTGTGGAACCACCACATTCGCCAACCACTGCTGATCTGGGATGAGTCCGCAGGGATCTCGGTCGACGCTTTGGCGGCGCTCCAGGACGGGACGGCGGATGCGCTGCGGCTGCCGGAACCGGCGCCAGGCGAGATGCAGGCCAGGCTGGAGGCCGAGCTGGCGACAAGCCATCGCGCCCTGGAGTCTGCCGCTGCCACCTATGAACAGCGCCGATTCAGCCCTGGCAAGCTGGAGCCCGTCGCCGACGCGTTGTGGCGCGCCAGCGCGGGCTACCTCGACGTGCTCCGCGCTAGCGGATCTGGACCTGGACGAACGGAGGCTTGACGACGGTGGCCAAGACGTCGCGGCCACGTACGTCGATGACCACCTCGTCGCCCTCCTTGGCGCTCGGAGCGAGCAGCGCCAAAGCGATTCCCTGCTTCAGGGTCGGCGAGAACGTACCGGAGGTGACTTCACCCAGCAGCGTGCCGTCTGCGCCCTTGACCTGGCAGTGCGGACGAGGAATCCCACGGCCGGTGGCCAGCAGACCCCGGGTGGCGCGCTTCGGGCCTGCCGCCTTCTCTGCGACGAGCGCGTCCTTGCCCCAGAACGCGTCCTTCTTCCAGCCAACGGCCCAGCCGGACCGAGCCTGTACCGGGGTGATGTCCAGGCTCAGCTCATGGCCGTGAAGCGGGTAGCCCATCTCGGTGCGCAAGGTATCGCGAGCACCCAGGCCGCAGGGCAGCCCGTCATACGGTGCCGCAGCCTCGACCAGGGCGTCCCAGAGAGCCAACGAGTCGTCCCAGCGCGGGACCAGCTCGTAGCCACGCTCGCCGGTGTAGCCAGTGCGGCAGACGATGACCGGCTTGCCGTTCCAGTCGGCCTCGACGAACGACATGTACTCGTGGCCGGTCGGCAGACCTAGAGCTTGGAGGACCTCGTCGCTCTTGTTGCCCTGGACCGCGATGACGCCGTACCCGTCGTGCAGGTTCTCGATCTGCAGGCCTGCGGGCGCAGCCGCCTGCAGCCGGCGCACAACCTCACCAGTGTTGGAGGCGTTGGGGATGAGGAAGACGTCGTCCTCGGCTCGCAGGTAGACGATGAGGTCATCGACCACCCCGCCGGTCTCGTCGCAGCACAGGGTGTATTGCGCCTTGCCCTCGTGGATGCGGCCCAGGTCATTGGTCAGGCAGGAGTTGATGAACGCCGCGGCGCCGGGGCCCTTGACGCTGGCCTTGCCAAGGTGGCTCACATCGAAGATGCCGACGCGCTCACGGACGGACGTGTGCTCTCGCACGACGCCTCCCCCGGGGTACTCGATCGGCATCTCCCAGCCGCCGAAGTCAGCCATCTTGGCTCCAAGGGCAACGTGACGGTCGTGGAGGGGGGAGGTCTTGAGAGAGGCATCAGTCATGGGGCCCACGGTATCCGTACCCGAATTCGTTATCCTCATCACCTGAGCCCCGACCCCGAAGGATAGGCACCCTGTGACCACCTTGACCGTGTCCGATCGCGCCGCAGCCGATCTCAAGGGCGATGCACTCGTGCTCGTCTCGGTCCACACCGATGACGGGGCTGTTCTGGCACCTGGGCACGGACTCGGCGACAAGACTGTCGCCCACCTCGAGTCGGCTCTGTCGACGCTCAAGGCCAAGGGAGACGCCGACGAGGTCCTCAAGCTCGTGTCGGTGCCCGGCGTGGCTGCCTCGCTGGTCGTCGTGTCCGGCGCCGGCAAAGCGACGGCCGAGGGCGGGTTGCTGGAGGCCGAAGCCATTCGTCGTGCGGTGGGCGCTGCCACCCGTCAGCTCAGCGGCCTTTCCAAGGCCATCGTGGTGGCCCCAGGATCCGGCGAGGATGAAGCGATCGCCTCGGCTGAGGGCGCGGTCTTCGGGGCCTACACCGTCACGAGCTCGTCTGCGGGCCCCGTCTCGATTCCTATCAAGGCCATCGTGGTCGCCTCGCCCGTGGCGCGGGACCGTGGCCTGCGAGCCGCCATCAAGCGCGCCTCAGCCCTCGGCGAGGCCACGAACTACACCCGTGACCTGGTCAACGCCCCCCCGAACGCCCTCTACCCGGAGACGTTCGCCGCCACGATCAAAAAGCGCGCGATCGGCACCGGCGTCAAGGTCTCCGTGCTCGACGAAGCCGGCTTGGCCCGCGGTGGCTTCGGGGGCCACCTAACGGTGGGTGGCGGCTCGGCCAGAGGACCGCGGCTGGTGACGCTGCGCTACACCCCTGCCAAGGCACACAAGCACGTCGCCTTCGTGGGCAAGGGCATCACGTTCGACTCCGGCGGCTTGACGATCAAGCCCAAGGCAGGAATGACCAACATGAAGTGCGATATGGCGGGCGCCGCCGCCGTCGCCGCCGCCGTCTTCGCCATCGCCGAGCTCGGCCTGCCGGTCGAGGTCAGCGCATACCTCTGTCTGGCCGAGAACATGCCCGGCACCGGCGCGTGCCGGCCGGGCGATGTCGTCACGATGCGCGGTGGCAAGACGGTCGAGCTCAACAACACGGATGCCGAGGGCCGCATGGTCCTGGCTGACGGCCTCGCCCTCGCCTCGGAGAAGAAGCCCGACCTGATCATCGACATCGCGACGCTGACCGGTGCCGCGGTCATGGCGCTGGGCAACCGCACCGCCGCCTTCATGAGCAACGACGACGAGCTGCGCGCCGGGGTCAAGGACATCGCAGACGAGGTCGGCGAGCCCTTCTGGCCCTTCCCGATGCTGGAGGACATCCGCCCCACTCTCGAGTCCCCCGTGGCTGATCTGCTGCAGTCGGGCCCGACCGGTGTGATCTACGCGGGCTGGTTCCTGTCCGAGTTCATCGGCAACGACAAGCACGGTGAGCCGATTCCGTGGGCCCACCTCGACATCGCCGGGCCGGCGTTCAACGACAAGACACCGTGGGGCTACACCCCCGTCCAGGGCACGGGCTTCGGAGTCCGCACCCTTGTGGGGATCGCTGAGTCCCAGATCTGATCACCCGGCATACAGCCTGATCACCCGGCATACAGCCTGACGCACAAGGAGAGCCAGCCACGTCCGACGTGGCTGGCTCTCTTTCCCTGGGGCAACTTCCTTGGGGTAGCGGTCCTGTCCGAGCGACTGTGTGCTAATTCTGGGCGATCAGCCGCCGCTCTTGCGCCGGAACATCTGCTGCGCCTTGGCCGGTCCATGAGCATCATGGATCTTCGCGTGGTCGCCTTCATCGGTGACGTCACGCCCACCGTGGGCATGTTTTCTGTCAAGCGCCTCACGGAACTTACGTTTCACGTCCTCAGCCACGGACGGAGCGGCCGCCTGGTCGTCGCCGGGCTTGCCTGCATCTTTGGTCATCGGTGCTCTCCTTACGTCCTGCATCTCAGGTGCGCTGTGCTTCCAACTTTGCCATGGGAGGACAAGTCATACCACCGACTTACTGACCGGAACCCTTGCGCTGTCGGGAGTTCCATTCGCGCATGCGCGACGGGTATCCGGTCTGGTTGACGTCATACACCGGTATGCCGAGAGCTCGCGGCAGCTCGAACGCCGCGCCACGCGAGGCGACCGCTCGCCGGGTCCACTCACCGTCGTGAGCTATCAGCACCACCGTCGTCGCGGTGACGTTGGTCGGCGGCTCGACGAACGCCTCGACTCCGCGCCTGCTGTCCACGAACGCCTTGAGGTGATCGCGGACCGCGTCGCGGTCCACCGCCATGCCGGGACCGTCCATCCGGCCCTTCTGCAGCGGCACATCGCGGCGCCGTCGCCTTCCCCACCAACTCATCCGAGCACTCCCACTGCAGTCACGGCCAACCACGTCATACGGCGACTCTACCGACCAGTATCCCTTCACTGCTGTCAGTTCTGCGTTGACCGCGGTCGCACCGAAGTCGTCTCACCGCTGGCGCCACCTTGCGACTCAGCCCTCGATCAGTGGCAAGATGCTCTACGACGCCCGAGAGTGCGCAGCACACGCGCGCGCTGCACGACGCAGGGCGACGTCCGGTCAGATGCGCACACGCAAGGGAGCGTCCGCAATGTCGGCTACCGCCGAGAACACGTTCGACATCGTCATCCTGGGTGGAGGCAGCGGCGGTTACGCCTGCGCGCTGCGCGCCGCCGAGCTGGGCTTGTCAGTCGCCCTGGTCGAAAAGGGCAAGCTCGGGGGCACCTGCCTGCACCTCGGCTGTATCCCGACCAAGGCTCTGCTGCACGCAGCCGAAGTCGCCGACACCGCCCGCGAGGGCGAGCAGTTCGGCGTCAAGACCACCTTCGAGTCGGTCGACATGAGCGGCGTCAACGCCTACAAGGACGGCGTCGTGGGACGCCTCTACAAGGGCCTGCAGGGCTTGGTGAAGTCCAAGAGCATCGAGTACGTCGAGGGCGAGGGCCGCCTCGTAGCCAAGAACACCGTCGAGGTCGCCGGCCGTCAGCTGGTCGGCAAGAACGTCGTCCTGGCCACCGGCTCCTACGCCAAGTCCCTCCCGGGCCTGGACATTGGCGGCCGGATCATGACCAGTGAGCAGGCGCTCTTCCTCGACTACGTCCCATCCCGGGTCATCGTCCTCGGTGGCGGGGTCATTGGCGTCGAGTTCGCCTCTGTCTTCAAGTCCTTCGGCTCCGAAGTCACGATCGTGGAGGCGCTCCCCCGTTTGGTGGCCGCCGAGGACGAAGCAATCTCCAAGCAGCTCGAACGGTCCTTCCGCAAACGCAAGATCAACTTCAAGACCGGTGTGAAGTTCTCCGGCGCGACCCAGACCGGTGATGTCGTGCAGGTGTCGCTGGAGTCAGGCGAGACCATCGAGGCCGACCTCCTGCTCGTTGCCGTCGGACGAGGCCCGGTCACTGCCGGTCTTGGCTACGAAGAGGCCGGCGTCACCGTCGACCGGGGCTTTGTCCTGGCCAACGACCGCTGCCAGACCAACGTCGAGGGCATCTATGCCGTGGGCGACATCGTGCCGGGACTTCAGCTGGCCCATCGTGGCTTCGCGCAGGGCATCTTCGTCGCCGAGCACATCGCCGGGCTCAACCCGCCGGTCATCGACGAGATGGGCATCCCGCGAGTCACCTACTGCGAGCCCGAGATTGCATCGATCGGCTACACCGAGGCCCAGGCCAAGGAGAAGTTCGGCGAGATCGAGACGTACGACTACAACCTGGGCGGCAACGGCAAGAGCCAGATCCTGGGGACGGCGGGCTTCGTCAAGCTGGTGCGCCAGAAGGATGGCCCGGTTGTCGGTGTCCACATGATCGGTTCCCGTATGGGTGAGCAGGTCGGCGAAGCCCAGCTCATCTACAACTGGGAGGCGCTGCCCTCCGACGTCGCCCAGCTGATCCACGCGCACCCGACCCAGAACGAAGCTCTCGGCGAGGCCCATCTGGCGTTGGCCGGGAAGCCGTTGCACGCACACGCCTGACGGCGTCATCCGCAGCCGCAGACATTGACCGCCGTACCGCACAACAAGGAGACCTCAGCCCATGTCTGAACGCGTGACCATGCCGGCCCTTGGGGAGTCCGTCACCGAAGGCACCGTGTCCCGCTGGCTCAAGAACGTCGGCGACGCAGTGGCCGTCGACGAGCCGTTGCTGGAGGTCTCGACCGACAAGGTCGATACCGAGATCCCCTCGCCAGTTGCCGGAATCCTGCAAGAGATACTCGTGGCCGAGGACGAGACCGTGGCGGTCGGCACCGACCTGGCCGTCATCGGTGACGAAGCCTCGGCTCCGGTTGCTCCACCCGCCCCGGCGGAGCAGCCCCCGGCGGAGC
>DASRVZ010000206.1:0-42022 GCA_035654835.1 Dermatophilaceae bacterium
ACAGGTCCAGCGGCCACCCCGGCGTCCAGAGCCGGACCGAGTACTCCATCACCAGGACAGTCTCGCGCATCAAACGGACATAGAGGATGCCGAAGGCCATCACGTAGAATCGCGGGACTGTCGCCCCCGGACTGTCGCACCTCTGAGTACCCCAAGGATCGCCGTGCCCAAGAAACAGGTAAGCCAGGACCGCAAGGCCCGCATCGCCGAGATGCAGCAGCTGGAGAAGCAGCGTGAGCACCGCGTACGCCTCCGGATCATCGCCGGGGCCACTGCGCTTCTGCTCGTGCTCGCCGCGGTGATCACCTACGCCGTCCTCGATGGCCGCAACAACCAACCCGATGTCGCGATCGAGTCCATTGGTGTGTCTGCGGCAGCGGCCTCGTGCGACCCTGCCACCACGGACCCGGCCAGCGGGAACGGCAGCCACGTCGGGCCCGGCACCTCCTCGCCCGAGACTGGGAAGGTCACGTACGACACCGTGCCGCCCTCGACCGGCCCTCACTTCGCGGAGCCCGCGGCCAGCAATACCCGCAACTTCTACACCGCCAAGGACCGGCCGGAGATGGAGCTCCTCGTGCACAATCTGGAGCACGGCTACACGGTGCTCTGGTATGACGTGGCGGCCGGCGAAGCCAAGAAGGCCGAGCTCGAACATCTCGCCGAGGTCGCCAACAAGACCGAATGGGCGAAGGACAAGTTCATCGTGTCGGCCTGGGACACGGCCTATGGCGAGCTGCCGGCTGGCAAGAAGTTCGCCCTGTCGCACTGGTCGGCCACGCTCAGTGCCGACGGGAGCAAGGTGGACAGCCAGGCCGGTCACCGTCAGCTGTGTGGCGACCTGTCCGGCGCGGTCGTCAAGGCCTTCGTGAAGGACTACCCCCGCACCTCGGCGCCTGAGCCCGGGGCAGCCTGAGTCCGTCAGAGCCGGCGAAAGGTCAAACGCACCAACGCGTATGCCGCGTCGCTGCCTTGCGAGCCTTCGCTCGCCGCCCGCATCAGCGTCGTGATGTCACCGTCTAGATCGCCCACGAGCACGAACCCCAGGGCATGCGCTCGAGCCAGGAGGGCGCGCACGTCGGCCGGTCCGACGCTGCCATCGGCCGTCGCCGGCCCCAAGGGCAGCGTCAGCGAGATCAGCCCTCCGGAGCGCAGCGCCAAGGATGCCTCGCTGAGGACTTCGTCGACGTCCTCGGAGTCGCACCCGTTCGGATGCAGTCGGGTGATGACGTCCAGCGAGGCGGTGTCGACATCGAGAGCCGACGACGAGGACACGGTGTCAGGGAAGACCAGCTCAACCGGTGCGAAGCCGATCGCCCGAGCCCATCGCGCCAGCGGCGAGTGCACTCCGGATCCGTCCAGGATCACGGCACTGCGATGGCCGTCGTCGCTCAGCCGCACGATCGCCGCCAGCGCACCAAGAGCGGACCAGGCGGCGACCGGGTCGGCGCAGCGAGGCAGCCCGAACGCCCGGGCCCAGGCACGGGCGTCATCGGCGTCAGCTCCGTCACCCAGGACGTCGCTGGACCGTACCCATTCGGGGAGGTCGACGCGCGTCAGTGACAGCGTCGGGCCCCGTCGCTGCCGCATCCGGCGCACCGGGGCAGCGAGTCGTGTCCGGAGCGAAGGCATGGGCGATGGCATCAGAGAGCTCTCTGGCCGATCCTGTTCTGCGGCTCGCCAATGGGGCGAAGCCAGCGCCTCCATCGCCCCGACATAGTGAGCCCACGGGCTTGACAGGTCGGGGGTCTGGACCTGTTGTTGGTGACGGACTGGCCCCGCCTCAGCGGGGTTGGCGACCGACACCCGGACCGCGTGCAGATCGCGTGCACGTCGCGCCTGCTCGTGGCTGTGCACCATCACGGCGTCGACGCGCTCGAACAGGGACCGGACCAGAGCGCTGTCGCCGAGACGGGACTGCTGCGGCAGCACGTTATGGGCGATCACGATCGATCGAGGTGGACCCGAACCAGATGGGTGGGCAGTCCCCGCGCCCGCTCCAGCGGCCCGCAGCATCGCGAGATGAGCGGGAACCTCGATCGACGTCGCCTGCACGACGATGACCGCGTCGAAACCCCGAAGCCGCCGCCCGGTCCGCACCCAGGTGTCGGGGCGCGCCCACGACAGCGCCCGCACCGTGCGATGAAACGCAGGGATATCGGGCGCCCCGGGGACCGCGTGTGCCTCCGGGGAACGCTTCTGGGGGAACGGGTGTGACCACGAGACCAGCGTGACGTCGTGTCCCGCCTCTGCCAGGTGGTGGGCCAAGGCCTTGGTATGCGCGGCCACAGCCCCTTTGCCGGGATGGCTTGGCCCGACGATGGCGAGCTTGAGAGCCGAGCCCCCCACGCCGGCCGAGCCCGTGACGTCGGCCATCTCAGCGACCGCCGGATGGGGGTTGTCGGCGGCGGTCACCATGGGCCATCGAGGGTGCACGGCGGGCTCGTTCATCTCCCGCCCGAGCCTACCTTCGGAGCCCCCCAATGTTGCGTTGATCGACGGCCCGTCGCGCCCTGTGCCGGAACACCCGCCCGGCGATCACCACTGCTACCCGACGGCGGCCACCCAGACCTGCAGCGGGAAGGACGAAAGACCATCGGGACGATCAGAAACCTGCAAGGGGTCCTGGGTCACCGACTGCCGGACGACCACGATCGGGGCCGCGACACCGATCGCCTCTTTGGCCAGACCGGTAATCGCATCAGCCGAGCTCGCGGCCATGACGACCAGCCTGCCTCCACGGGCACTCACGGCTTGTGACACCGAGGCAACCGCAGAAGCCCGTGCGGTCGGGTCACCTCGGGTGGCCGGGGTCAGTGACAGCGATGGGACATCACATTGCGCCCGCACCGTTGGCAGCCACTCATTCGCGGCCCGATCGTCCACCATCAGAACGACATCCGCTGAGTCAAAGGTCCGGCATACCTGCTGTACGGCGGTCACCTGACCATGTGACAGACGCTGGTCGGCGTGCGGCAGGGTGGCAACGGCCTCAGGGACGACCAGGATCGCAACGGTCCCCACACTGACCACCACCATGGCCACCGTCGGCAGATGTCGCGTCGACCATCGGGTGACCCAGGCCGTCGCGGCGACAGCACAGACGATGACCAGGGGGAGCCCCACGACCAGGTGCCCACTGATCCACGGTGTGGCATGGTCTCCCGATGGCGACAGCCATTGAAGGCTGGCTGCTGCGAGACCAAACACGATCGCGCCGGTCCAGCCCGGTGACCTCTCGCCCCTGAGCCAGACCTGCGTCAGACGGTGGGCCGCGGCCGCCATGACCACAACGGCGACGACCAATGCCCAGGGGCCGGTCCACCATGCGGTCCAGACCAACGCCCCGCGCGACGGAAGAGCCAACAGAGCCAGTCCCACGACCGCTACCAATGCGGCTGCCGTGGCAGGCAGCACTGTGCGAAGGCGGTCTGACAGGCGCATCCCCCACCGAGTCAGACCTACCTTGGCGGAAACCAACAGGCTGAGCGTAACTATCAACAGCCCCAACGGAATCCACGTGGCTCCTTGGTCCCGCAGCAAACCGCCCGAGAGACCAAAGGCAGCCAGTGAAGACAGGGCGGTGGCGACACCGGCTCCCCACAACACACCTGCGCCCGCGCCGTCATGCCGGATGCTCAGCAGAGCAGCCACAAAGAGCAGGACGACAGTCTGACCCAAGCCATCGAGGTGGAAGAGGGAGCCACTGCCGACCAGTGCGCCGGCCAGAAACCCGACCGCGCGCGCTTGGTGCCAATGCCCCTTGGCGCCGGACCTGGTGGCTGCCACCAGCATCAACAGCCCGGAGCAGAGCACGAAGACAACCATGATGTCGTCCGCGGTTGCGCGAGCTGCGTGCAGCACCGGAAAGGAGATCACAGCCGAGAGAGCACCGATCGGCCCCCAACGGGATCCCACCACCGAGCTAGTCAGGAGTCCGATCGTCAGGACGGCCAGTCCGCCGAACAGTGCCGGAACCCACAACATCGCCGCCACTCCCCTGGCCCAAAAACCGATGGACAACCAGGCAGGGGCGCCGATGAGGGTCTGCGGCTCGATCGCCGGCTCGGCGGGCGTGCCGATCTGCCGGAATCCGGGACTGGCGATGGTCACGCCCGGGATCTGCAACGTCACGGGCCCACCAAACTCGTTGGCAGACAATGGAATCGGCCACTGATGTCCTTTCGCCAAGGAAAGAGCCGACTGAGCGTTCACCCCCGTTTCTCCACGGGGGAGCACCCGCTCGTCGTGAGTGAGCCCGGCCCATGTCGTTGCGCCAAGGGAGATGACCAACAGGGCCAGCGCCGACCAGACGGGCAATGTACGAGCTGGCATCACTGCGCTGACGCGCCAGCTGAGGGCGGTCAGGACGACCAGCAGGACGGACGCGACCACGGGCTCCCAGATGCCGAGCCAGGCCAGGGCGGCAGCGGCAGCAGCGGCTGACACTGTCAGGAGTCCGGAAGCCGTCACGAACCTGGTCAGAGCCCGGCCGGCGAGGCGTTCGCCGCGTAGCAGCGGCAGCTCCGGGGCGTCGTCTGAGGGCCGGTCACCACCGATCGAGTCAGCAGCTGCCGGGTCGCTGGCGGCTGCGGCGATGAAGGCGTCGGCAAGGCGGGCAAAGTCGGTGGGCTTCACGAGCCGAACCCAATGGCGCACCCAATGGGCTTCACACGCCGCACGGTATCGCCCGTAGGCTCGCCTGCGTGCGAACCCCAGCCTCAGTTCTTGCCGAGATCCTGCGCTCCGACCCTGCACGACCGCGGGTCACGTTCTACGAGGACACCGCGGGCCCCACTCACGGCGAGCGCATAGAGCTGTCGGGCAAGGTGGTGAACAACTGGATCTCCAAGGCTGGCAACGCTCTTCAGGACGAGTACGACCTGGGTCCGGGCTCCGTCGTCCGCCTGGCCCTGCCTCCCCACTGGCGGGCGCTCTACTGGGCCTTCGCCGTGTGGTCGATCGGGGGGACCGTGGACTGCGCCGGCAACGGCGCGCCGGATCTCCTGATCTGTGACGACCCCGCCCTGGCTGCCTCGCTCGAGCGGCCGCCGGCCGACGTCGTGATCGTCACGCTGGCCGCGCTCGCTCGCGTCCACCCGGGCACCGTTCCGGCCGGCGTCATGGATGAGGCGCGCGAGCTGGCAACCTACGGCGACCAGTTCTCCGCGCGGGCCGACCCGACACCCGACGATGTGGCGTTGATCACCGAAGGTGGGCACACGGCATACAAAAGTGTTGTGCCACAACGAGACTGGCCGGCAGGTGCCCGGGTGAGTCTGTCCGGCGACCTGGCCGACGTGCTCGAGTCCACGCTGGCGGCGTGGGCCGTCGACGGGTCAGTGGTGCTGGCTCGATGCGGGCAACAGGCCGGGACCGAGACCCGGCCGGAGCGGCTCGTCTCCGAGGGTGTCACGCTCACGCTGCCCTGAGACGCAGCCGGGGCATCGGCGCTCAGCCGCGGCCGGCCTACGTTAACGCCTGATCTGTCTGTCGATCGCGTCCCAGGTGCCGCCGCTGACCACGCCGGTCGACGCCAGCTTTGCGCGCGACTGGACCGCCTTGACCGCAGCCCTGGTGATAGGCCCGAACGCGCCGTCCGGGGCCACTCGAAGCGCGCGTTGCAGGGCGACCACCGCGACGCCTCTGGAGCCCTGCTTCAGCGTGAGCCCGCGGTAGCCCACCAACGGGTAGTCCCGCTTCTCGAGCCGGTCCCACACCAGGCGGTCAGCCACGCCGTTGGGCGAAATGCGTTGCAGCCTCTGGAAGGTCACCAGCGCGGACCTGGTCCTGGGCCCGAAGTCACCATCGGGCGTGACCTTCAGCGAGCGCTGCAGCGCCACGACGGCCGCTCCCTTCGATCCCTGCCGCAGGACCACCTTCTTGTAGGCCGTGTACCGGGTCGTTGCCGCGGGCGCAGTCGGGGTCTTGACCACTGTCCGGATGGGGGCCTGAGCGGAGGACGGTTTTGGTGCAGGAGCTGGTGTGGGCGTGTGCGTCGCCGTGACGGGCGTCGTGACCGAAGGTCGGGTGGCGGGCGCCGGTGGGGTCGGGACCAGCTTGGCCCAGGTTGCCTTGTCCAGGACCCCGGTGATGGGGACTCGGGCTGTGGTCTGCCAGGCGACCAGGGCGGCGAAGGTCACCGGCCCGAACTGCTCGTCGGCAGTCACCCCCAGAACCTTCTGCGCCACCGCGATCTGGGCATTCCGCTGACCGATGACGTACACCGGGTACGGCGAGACCGGGGCCACGGGAAGGTTGGTGGGGCAGGCAGCCGTGCGAGCCAGCGTGTACAGCGGCGCGTACTGGCCGGCATACACCCGGCAGGGGCCCAGATCGATGGTGGTGGTCGCCTTTCCTGTCCACCACGAGGTGCGCGCCATGGCGCCATCCCAGGAGAAGCTGAAGTGGATGTGGTCGGTGTGCGGGACGGACCCGGTGTATGCCGCCCATCCCCGCTCGGGCGCATACTCGCGCCACATCTTGGTGTTCCAGATGATGTAGCTGATCCCGAACCGGCGAGCCATGGCGCCGTTGTCAGCGCTGAGCCAGGCCACCACCGAGTCGGCCACGGCCTTCTGCTGCGGGTCCTTCGCGCTGAGCATCCAGTCCAGCGCCCGGCCGTCATAGTGCTCGCTGATGGCGGCGGTGCAGGTGCGGCTGATGCCCGTAGTCCCGGTCTTGTAGTTGGCCTTCATCAGGGCGGCGAAAGCGGACACCCCGGGCTTGTCACGCGGGTCGCACGACAGCTGCGCTTCGTATGGCGTCCGCAGGTCGAGGGCCACGGGAAGAGCCTTCGTCGGTGCCACGGGGACCACCGGCAGCTTCGCCGGAGCGGGGGGAGGAACCGGTGCCACGGGAGTCGTGTCGGCCCGGGCGGTCGAGGCCAGGCCGATCGCCATCAGAGGCAGCGCCAGCGCAGCACCGCTCAACGTGACCAAGCGCGCCCGAACGGCCATCTGCTGTTTCTCCTCATGCGTCACTTCAGCACCAATAACCCCAGTGGCTAACAATTATCCCGAGTGTCGCATCCCGCCGCAGCCCTGTGATCGAACTACAAACTTGTAATTCCTACAGGCTCACGAGCGCGACCCTGCGGGCGAGGACGAGACCGCAACGGTGCTGCCGATACGGGTCAGGGCACGGGCAGCTGACGCAGGAGCGGCGACGCCAGGCTGGCGCTGAACTGCAGGCTCATGTGGTCGTAGTCGTAGTAGACGCTCGCCCCGCCGATCACGGCGTAGCAGCGACTGTCGTCACAGAAGTAGTCGCTGAGATCAACCAGGTTGACCTCATGGCGCATGGCCCTTGCGGCCCGCATCATGTCGTCGTCGATCAGGACCTTCGAGCGAGGGTTGGAGCAGAGCTGCTGCTTGCCCACGTTGACTGCCAGACACTGCGGGGCGCTGCGGTTGGCCGTCGTCGGGATGTCGCGCAGAACCGTGACACGGGTGAAGGTGAGCCACTGTCTCCACACCTGCTCAAAGCCCATGGGGCCCGAGTCCCGAGGCTCGAAGACGTTCTGCTGGGCGAACGCCGAGGTGATGATGTCGTCGGGGTGCAGCGCTTTGAGCTCGGCTGTGGCCTTGGTCGACCACGTGCGACACAGGTCGCCATCCCGGGATCGGCGCTCGAAGACGATGCTCCGCGCGGACGTCGCCGGACACCCCTCGCTCAACAGCTCGATGACCTGCCAGTTCTTGGCCTTGGCGATCCGGTGGAGCGCGCCACGCCAGTGCCGCGCGTGGGAGTCCCCGACCAGCGCCACCACCCGGCTGGGCTTGCCGGTGCCCCAGTAACACGTCAGGACGGAGAGGTCCGAGCTGGTGGGGTCGCATCCCGGCTCGGGCGCCCAGGGTGAATCGGACTTGGTGACGGCTGCCAACGGCAGCCCCGTAAGAACGTCGGGGCATGTGGCACGGTTCCCCATCGCGGGCGCGCCGAAGCAGGGGTTGCCTGAGACGTCTGCCAGCAAAGCCTCCGTCTGCCGTTCGCGGACGCTGGCCGCGTATAGCTGGGTGCCGGATACCAGGGCGATCACCAGCATCCCGGCGCCGGCCGCCAGCAGGGTGGCTCGCGGAGTCCGGGTCAGGCGCGGCCAGAAACGCGTGGCGTCTTCGACGAAGCGCTTGCTCAGCCCCGAGACGACCAGGCAGAGCAGTACCAGCGCCACCAGCTCGGGGGTCTTGAGGCTGTGCCGCAGGACGTACGGCGCAAACACCATGAGCGGCCAGTGCCACAGATAGACGGAGTACGACACGTCACCGAGCCACTGGACCGGGCGGAGCCGGAACACCACGTCGCTGGGGTCGGCGCGACCCGTGTCACCGGCGACAATCACGGCGGCGGTGGCGATCACCGGCAGGGCCGCGGCATAGCCGGGGAACGGGGTCGCGTTCGAGAAGAACCACGCCGAGGCCAGCAACCCGATCATGCCCAGCCAGCGCAGGAGCCGGGACAGGGTCAGGGACGGCGCCCACTTGCGCATCAGCAGGACGACCAAGGCGCCGGCGCCGAACTCCCACGCGCGAGTCGGGGTGATGAAGTAGGCCGCGGCGCGGTGCGTCTGGGTGGCCCAGACCGAGATGGCGAACGAGCTGAGGGTGACCAGCAGCAGCGTGAACCCGATGGTCGTCGTGGTGTGGCCGCGCAGCCACTTGCGGGCGACCAGCAACGAGATGATGATCAGGCTCGGCCAGACCAGGTAGAACTGCTCCTCCGCCGAGAGCGACCAGTAGTGCAGGACGGGCGACGCGACATCGTTCGACGCGGAGTAGGTCACGGCCTTGGACGCGAGCCAGAGGTTCTGGACGTAGAAGCCGCTGGCGGTCAGCTCATGGGCGGTCGAAGCCCACAGATCCATCGGAAGCAGCAGGATGGTCCCCAATGCGGCGAACAACAGGACGAAGATCGACGCCGGAAGGAGCCGTCGCGCCCGCCGCGCGTAGAACGCCCACAGCTTGAGGCTGCCGGTCCTCTCCACCTCACGGATCAGGTGGGAGGTGATCAAGTAGCCGGAGATGACGAAGAACGCGTCGACACCGACAAATCCACCGGTGAGCGTGTCGGGCCAGTAGTGGTAGAGCACCACCAGCATGACCGCCGCAGCCCGCAGGACCTGGATCTCGGGGAAGAACGAACGGCTCGCTCGCTCGTCAGCGCGTGGGGCGCCGGGAGCGCCAGGAGTGACCGCAGCGATCGGGGCATGCAGGGACAGGACCGTCACCGAGATCTCCTGTCCTGCCGCGCCACGTTCTCCCAAGGGTACCCAGCGAACGGGTGCCCAGCGAACCCCGGAGCGAGGCCGCTAGAGTCCACGGCATGGACAAAGTCGTTTCCAACGCTGCCACTGCCGTCGCCGGGATCGTCGACGGCTCCTCAATCTCCGTGGGCGGTTTCGGCCTCTGCGGGGTCCCGAGCGTGCTCATCGCCGAGCTGCACAAGAGCGGTGTCACCAATCTCGAGGCCGTCTCGAACAACTGCGGAGTCGATGACTGGGGATTGGGGATCCTTCTGAAGGACAAACGGATCCGCCGGATGATCGCGTCCTACGTGGGCGAGAACAAGGAGTTCGAGCGTCAGTTCCTCTCCGGTGAGCTCGAGGTCGAGCTCACCCCGCAGGGCACGCTGGCCGAGAAGCTGCGGGCCGGTGGGGCCGGCATACCGGCGTTCTTCACTGCGACAGGCGTCGGCACCCAGATCGCCGACGGCGGTGTGCCGTGGCGATACGCCCCCGACGGCTCGATCGCCAAGGCGTCTCCCCCGAAGGAGACCCGCGAGATGGAATGGCACGGCAAGACGTTGACGTTCGTGCTCGAGAACGCGATCGCCACCGACTTTGCCCTGGTCCGGGCCTGGAAGGGCGACCGGCACGGCAACCTGGTGTTCCGTCAGTCCGCTCGCAACTTCAACCCCCTGGCTGCGATGGCCGGGCGGATCACGATCGCCGAGGTCGAGCACCTGGTCGACCCGGGCGAGATCGACCCCGACGCGGTTCACCTTCCGGGCATCTACGTCCAGCGGGTCCTGCCGCTGACTGCCGAACAAGCCGCCGACAAACGCATTGAACGCCGCACGGTCCAGCCCAAGCCCGACGCACTGAACGGAGGCCACCACTGATGGCCCTAGATCGTGAGCAGATGGCCGCCCGCGCCGCCGCCGAGCTCTCCGATGGTGACTACGTCAACCTCGGGATCGGCCTGCCAACGTTGGTGCCGCAATATGTCCCCGAGGACGTTGAGCTGGTTCTGCAGTCCGAGAACGGCATCCTGGGAGTCGGCGCCTATCCCGTTGATGGGGAAGAGGATGCGGACCTGATCAACGCCGGCAAGGAGACCGTCACCCTGCGGCCGGGCGCGTCCTTCTTCGACTCCGCGACCAGCTTCGGGATGATCCGCGGTGGCAAGGTCGACGCAGCCATCCTGGGTGCGATGCAGGTCTCCGCCGACGGCGACATCGCCAACTGGATGATCCCCGGCAAGATGGTCAAGGGCATGGGCGGCGCGATGGACCTGGTCCACGGCGCCAAGAAGGTCATCGTCCTGATGGAGCACGTCGCCAGGGACGGCACCCACAAGATCGTTCAGGAGTGCTCGCTGCCCCTGACCGGCAAGCAGGTCGTCCAGCGCATCATCACCGACCTGTGCGTCATGGATGTCACCGACCACGGACTGGTGCTGCGCGAGCTCGCCGACGGTGTCACCGAGGACGACATCCGAGCAGCGACCGGACCCGACTTCACCGTCGAGCTCGGCTAGGGCGACGTCGGCGTGGGCGCGACAACCCACGCCGCCTGATCGCCTCGACCCTCGCTGTTGAGAGCGGCTGCCTGCTTCTCCCAATCCTGGAGCTGAGCCCTCGAGAACGGGGCATCGCGCGGCTTCACCATCACCGAGCGCCGGTCCATGAGCGGTATGCCGCGCAGGTTCTGCTCGCTGCCCCAGAACTGGAAGCCGGTCGAGTCGTCATCGACCGATACGACGGTCGCTCCCGCTCGCTCGCTGAGACGGTCCACCCCTGCCCGGGAGAACACCACGAGGTGACGAGGCGCCTCGAGCTGCATCCACGCGGCGCCATACGTCTCGAACGCCTGGCCAGAAGGCGTGGGCATCCGGATCAGCACCCGACCTCCAGGGGTGAGACGTCCCAGCGCCGCCCGAAGGCTGGCTTCGGGATCGGGGAGGTGCTCGAAGCTGTGGTGGAACATGATCAGGTCGTAGCGCCCCTCGACCTCGCTGAGGTCCTGCCGCCGCAAACGCCCGCCGGTGCTCAGGTCCCGCTCGTCGGACAGGAACGGGTCGATACCTGTCACATCCTTCAC
Organism: Dermatophilaceae bacterium; assembly: GCA_035654835.1. Classification (GTDB taxonomy): domain Bacteria; phylum Actinomycetota; class Actinomycetes; order Actinomycetales; family Dermatophilaceae; genus UBA4719. Next base: position 11,321 of record DASRVZ010000206.1, read on the forward strand.
CCCGGCCAATCCGAGCGCGAAGACCAGCATTCCCGATCCGCATCCGACGTCGAGGACCCGCGTCTGTCTTCCGTTGACCAGCCCGGCCCTGCGGATCGAGCGAAGGACCGAGACCAGCGTCCGCAGCCGTCGGCGCGGAACAACCGCTGTGGCTGCGCCGGAAACCAGTCCTCGACCCCACAGAACCGATCCGATAACCACCCGTGCGAACTGACGAACGCCCTGTGCCCCCAACGCTTTCTCAGGGTCCAGCTCCACCGAGTAGTAGTTCTTCGGGTAGTACGTCGCCATGTCTTCGGGGACCGCGATCAAGGCGAGGCTGCCGCAGTCGGCGCACACCGAGTACTCGAAATCCGCCTGGAGGCCAAACATGTTCTCGCGAGCCGTGAGCACGCGGTCCATCGAGGTGCTCAGGCAGGCCGGACAGCGATGGGCGGCCGCGCTGGCATGGGCTGCGCGGGCTTCAGGCACGACGAGCGCTCTCCGCCCAGCCCGCTTGGAGCTTGCGTTGCAGATCGGCAGCCGTGGCGGCGATCCCGACAGGCAGGGGGGTGAGCGTGCGTCGATCGAGGTCGGGCCAGACCCGGGACCGAAGACTCAGATCCTTGGCCTGAAGCGCTGCGACCGGCGATGCCCCGAGCACGACGCGCGGTGATCTCTTGAAGATCCGGCGCATCTCGCCGATCACGGCGCCGATGGTGATGGCCCGCTGGGAGGCCAGGATCTTGGTGGTGACCAACCGGGTGCCCTCGCCGGTCACCGACCCGGAAGCCGACTCGGTATCCACGCCGCTGCCCTGCTGCGTCGCAGACCGTTCCTGATGCAAGCGCGCCAGCCCTTCCACGATCAGCTCGGCGCAGTCAGGAGCGAAGAAGTAGTCGCGCAGGGTGTCGAGTGAGACGTAGATCGACACGGGCTGACCGGTGAGGTGGCTCCGACAGATCTGGGAGATAAGACCCTGGGCCTTGGCAAGGTTCTGGCCCGGGCCATAGAGATTGGCGATGCGGCCGATCAGCGACGGCGTGCCGGTCCGGCGGCTCCAGGCTGTGACCAGAGCCTCGGCATCGAGCTTGGCCTGGCCATAGGCGCCCAGGGGGCGAACGGGGGACGACTCGTCATAAGGAGGAGCGCCCACACCGGCGTAGACGCCACCTGCGGAGGAGGCGAAGAAGAACGCGCCGTCGCTCCCATTCGGAGCAGCAGCAAGCGCTTCAAGCGTCTCCCCCAAGGCAGCCAGCTCCAGCCGCAGCGCCTGCCCCGAGCTGTCAGTGACCCCCGCGCCGGCGCACCACGCCACCGACCACGGCCGGTCACCGGCTTCGCGCAAGAACTCGCCCACCTGATGGCGCAGGTCGTCCGCGCCGGCATGTGGCGCCGACCATGCGATGGGCTCGGGCGGGCGCCAGCGCACCGCCGGCTGGAACGCGGCTTCGAGGTTCTGGCCAAGCAGTCCCCCGCGTCCGATGACCCAGGTCAGCGGGGGCGCCGACGGCACAGCGGTCACGACGTGCCAGGCATCTTGTGTTCGCGTCGTCCCAATGGCCCGTCCTTCGGGTCGCCGACGATGAGATAGAGCGGTTTGCCCATGGCCATGCTGACCGCGACCCCGACGTACTCCGCAATGACACCGAGCGAGAACAGGATCGCGCCGGTACTCACCAGCACCAAGACCATCGTGGAGGTCCAGCCCTGGGGTACCGCGTCCGTGGTGAAACGGACAACCAGCAGATAGATCGCGTAGGAGATGCCCCCGAGGGCGAAGAGGGCGCCCAGGGCACTGACCATGCGAAGTGCGCGGGTGCCGCTGGACAGCACCAGGTGCCAGAAGTGGGACAGCAGCGCCCTGGTGGAGTAGCCCGACCGTCGAGCTCCCTCATCGCGCAGCCGCACCGGGCACGATGCTGTGGGGCCGGCCACCCAACCCATGGCGACGTCGAGGTAAACCCCCGAGCCGGCATACGCCGCAACGCTTCGACCGATCTCGCCCAGGACCAGACGGTAGCTCTGGAAGACTCCGTCGCTGTTGCCGGTCAGGAACGTGGAGAAGACCCACTTGGCCAGTCGCGAGGTGCCGTTGCGCAGCATGTTGTGTGGCGGGGTGTTGACCGGATCGGCGTAGACCAGCTGCGAGCCCTGGCTCAGTGCGACGTCCAGGAAGCCGCCGATGTCGGACGGGTCGTGTTGGCCGTCCTCATCCATGGTCACGATCCAGTCGCCACTGGAGGACGCCATGCCGGCCAGGGTCGCGGGGTGCTGGCCGAAGTTGCGGCTCAGCCAGACCGGGCGGATGAAGTCGTGCGTTGCCGCGAGCTGACGAATCACCTCGTCGGAACGGTCGGGGCCCTTGTCGTGCACCAGGAGCACCTCGGTGACCTGGAACTCATGACCGTCCTTGGTCAGGGTCGGCACGGCGAGCAGCGCGATCTCCTCGACCAGGGGCCCGAGGGTGTGCTCACCCTGATAGACGGGGATCACGATCGAGACGCGGTGCAGCGTTCGCCCAACTGAGTTCATCGGGCGGCTGTGGTCATCGAGCTTCGAACTGGCGTGGTCATCGAGTCGGACACGGTCGTGAGCCTAGTCCAGCCGTTGCCATCGCCGACCCGGATCTCATGGTCTGGGGGCTGGTGTCGACGCGTGCATCCGACGCCCCACCCAGACGTATGCCAGACGCCGCACGAAGGCCATCGCCCGTGCCATGGCGTCACCTCGCCACAGGTCCGCGCGGCTCAGCAACCCGGGCGCGTCATCGGCCAGCTGGTGGTGGAACCCGATCACCTGGTCGGACTGAGCGCGCGCCAGGTGCACACTCCATTGCGAGCTGCTGAGCCGAAACGCCGCGAGCGCCTTATCGATGCCGAAGAAGTCGCCGGTCAGCAGGACCTTGACGTAGGTGGCCTCGTCGATCACGAACGGATGACGGACGTCCCATCCGCCCGCGCGGATGAGGGCCTCACGTCGGATCAGCACACAGGCCGGCTCTCCGAAGATGTTGGCGCCGGCCACAACGGTATGCCGTGCCGCCATCCTGCCCGGCACGCGCCCAGCAAGTCCGGCGAGGCCCCGGCGACTGGTCACGATTCCGCCGCGAGCGTCGATGAGGTCGCGTTGGGCAGCCACCAGAACGACCGACGGGTGGGCGTCCAGGGCGGCGACCTGGTCGCGAAGGCAGTCCGGATAGATGACGTCGTCCCCGCACACCAGCTTGACCAGCCCGCCCCGAGCCTCGGCGGTGACCCGCTCCCAGTTACGTGGCGCCCCCCCGCCGGCCTCGGTCTGAAGCAGTCTGACCCGTGGATCTCCGGCGTACGGCTGGAGCAGCTGCCACGTCCCGTCTGAGCTGGAATGGTCGGCCACCACCAGCTCGAAGTCCGCGAAGGTCTGGGCCAGGATCGAGTCCATCGTGGCCTCGATGAAGCTGGCGTTGTTGAACGACGGCACGACGACCGACACGCGTGGAGTTACGTCGCCCGTCACCTCTGCGACCTGTCGGAGGCAGGGTCATCAGATGACGACCGACGGCGGAACGAGTAGTGCTTGTGACCCACCCAGCTCATCACCGAGGTGACGAACACGATCAGGGCCTGCGCCAAAAGCACTGGCAGATCAGCGATCTCGACCAACAACGGCAGCAGCACGAAGTTGACGGCCAACGCCGAGAGATAGACCGTCTCGAACCGCCAGAGGTCTGACAGCACATGCCCGCGGACCCGGAAGACGGCGAACCGATAGAGGACGAAGGCGACGAGGACGCTGACGACGTGAGCGCAGGCCAAGGCCGCAAGGTAGCTCCACGGCCTGCCCCACCGATCGCCAACGGCCCACAGGAACGCGGCGAAGAAGCCAAAGCCGACGACCGTGTTGATCGCCCCGACTGCAATGAACGCGACCCGCTGGTCCCGGATAAGACGCAGCAGCAGACCTGGGGGACCCGACATGCCGCCGGGCGGCGCCGCCTCAGGGCTCACTCCACGATCCAGACCCATGGGTCCATTTCTCTCATACTCCTGCCGTAATCGTTGCTTCATGGCGCCGCGGAGCCGACGGCCGCCCACCAACGTAGGCTGAAGCACGTGACCTCAAATCGTTCAGCAACTCCATCAGTGTGCATCGGATCGCACACGATCAGCCGCGATCAACGCCCCTTTGTCATTGCCGAGATGTCGGGAAACCACAACGGCGACCTCGGCCGTGCTCTGCAGATCGTCGATGCGGTGGCCGAGACCGGCGCCCAGGCACTGAAGATCCAGACGTACACGCCGGACACCATCACCATCGATGTCGACACTCCTGCGTTTCGTATCACCGATGGTCACCGGCTGTGGGGCGGGCGGAACCTGTACCAGCTGTACCAGGAGGCGCACACGCCGTGGGAGTGGCACAAACCCATCTTCGACCGGGCTCGGGAGAAGGGGCTCCTGCCGTTCTCGAGCCCGTTCGACCCGACGGCCATCGCCTTCCTCGAGGATCTCGGGGTCGAGGTCTACAAGACGGCATCGGCCGAGATCGTGGACCTGCCGCTGATCCGCGAGATCGCCGGCACCGGCAAACCGATCATCATGTCCACCGGCATGGCGACCCTGCGCGAGATCGACGCGGCCGTCAACGCCGCGCGCGACGGCGGCTGCTCGCAGCTGGTCCTGCTGGCCTGCACGTCGTCATACCCGGCGTTGCCGCAAGACACCCACCTGAGCAACATCGCGTTGTTCGAGCAGGCCTTCGGCGTCCCGGTCGGCCTGTCCGACCACACCCGCGGGATCGGTGTCTCCATCGCAGCAGTGGCATTGGGCGCCGTCTGCATCGAGAAGCACGTGACCATGGACCGCGCCGACGGCGGTGTCGACTCGGATTTCTCCCTGAACCCGGGCGAGCTCGCCCAGCTGACCCGCGAGGCGGAGGCCGCGCGACTCTCCTCGATGAGCCCGCCCAAGGTGGGTCCGTCCGAGTCCGAGCAGGCCGTGCTGCGACTTCGTCGGTCGCTGTATGTCGTGGCTGACGTCAGGTCCGGCGACCTCGTGACCCGCGAGAACGTGCGCTCTATCCGCCCGTCAGGTGGTCTTGCCACCGACCAGATCGAGATCACCCTGGGCCGGACCTTCCGACAGGACGTGTCGCGCGGCACGCCACTGACGTGGGACCTGATCTGAGCTCATCTGGTCTAGTCGCTCGAGCCACCGCGGCTCAGCTCTTGCAGTCCCCCACGCGATAGATGACCACGCTCGCGCCATAGCCGATCGGGGTCAGACCAGGCGTGTCGTACAGGTCGACCAGTCCCGAGTAGCTCGCCTGGCGCTCATCGGTCGCCCCATAGCGATCGAAGTCGTCGACGACCACACCGACCTTGAGCCGCTTGACCGCGGCGCAAACCTGCGGGTCCGTGGTGAAGGACTTGAACTTCTGGGAGACCAGAGCGACGTCCGGGGTGGGGTTCGAGCCGGTGTGCGGGATGACCACACGGTGACCTGACCAGATGCCGGAGAACTGAGCCCCGGTGAAAGGACTGCCAAGAACCGTTTCTCCGGCAGGGATCTGTTTGGCGAGCTTCTCGTACAGCGCCTGTTCGTCCGCCGTGACCAAGAGGTGGGAGAAGCTCGGATTGGCATAACGGACGTGAAGAACTGCCGCCCCGTGACCGATGCCCTGGCTGGGGTAGAGGGCGGCGGGAACGACCAACATGCCCAGGCAGGCGATTCCCAGTGCCCGGCGCGGCGAGAGGTGACGATCGAAGACCTCCGCCGAGACCCGGCCGACGAAACGGCCCACGGCGTCCGCCGCGCTGGTGATTCCCAGCGCGGCCAACGGCACCGCGGTCATCGGGATCAACGAGGCGACCCGTTGCGCGTCGTTGTACCAGAACCCGGTCAGCTCCCGAGCCAGCCAGCTCGACGAGCCGGCGCAGAGCATGTACAAGAAGACGAGGTAGACGTGGCTCATCAGCAACCAGCGCAGGCGGGGGACGTTGAGCACCCGGTAGAAGCCCCACAACACCGCGACACCGAGAACCCAGTGCGCCTCGGTGATGATCGTTGAGAGGGTCAGCGCCTGGCCCATGGCCTGGTTCATCGTCATGAGCTCGTCCCAGTTGAAGTCGCGCACGGAGTTCAGCGCCGGGATCAGGTTCAGGGCGGCCCACCCGCCAAGGACGGCCAGCCAACCGCCCAGGAGCAACAACAGCGAGTGGCGGAGCTGGCGCGCCCCGAGCGCTCGGCTGCGGACAACCAGCCTCGCCGAGAGCAGGACAGACCCGACGCCAGCCCAGATGCCCAGGGCGAACAGCGCGCCGGGGTGTGCGAAGAACATCCCGACCGACCCCACGAATCCCACGAACAGGACCGTCCACCAGCTCAGCTCCGGCCCGACCGCAACTCCACCCCGGACGGCGGCAACCTCGTTCTCGTCCAGAGTTGCGCCGTCGGCGGCAACGCCGGCGGGGCTGATGTCGTCCTGGGCATGGGTGGACCGTGGCATCAGATGGAGCACCATCAGCGTCAACGCGATCGCCGCCGGCAGCGCCGCCAGCGACAGGACGTTCGGCCACAGGACTCCGAAGCTCAACATGAGGTAGGGGAACAAGGTGATGGCCCCGGCGCACAGGCCGAGCGCCATGGTGGTGAGCAACCGGGCGTGGGGCAGGATGCGCGCACACAGCCAGACCATCGACAACGGCCAGACGACCCCGCCGATCGCCCACGCGACGGCGTTGGCGCCGATGACGACGTTGACGCCGGTGACGGAGCTGACCATTGCTGTGAGGTCATGCCACAGAGGTGGGTACCACGCCGTGACGGCAGCCCCGGATGCCGCGCCGACCTGACCACCGTCAGGAAGGCCAGAGCTGATGACGGCCAGCACCGCGTTGTAGTGAAAGCCTGCGTCGATCGTCTGTGACGGCAGGTGGGGGTCGCGTACCCCCAGCATGAAGTTGGTGGCAACGATTCCGGCTGCCAACCCTGCGGAGGCGAGCCACCAGCTCGTGCGGCGCTCCGGCGTCCAACGCCGTGACGTCCACCATCGGCGCGACAGGACGGGTCGAACGAAGGCTGGACCACCCGTGCGCCACGCGATGATCACACGACCCACGACGGCGACCAGGGCCAACAGGGCAAGCGAGATGGCGACCGCGACGAGGTTCCAACGACCCACGACGACGGGCACCATCAGCGTCGCGATCGCCAGGACGCCCAGCGACGTCAGGGGCGCCAGGCCCAGCACGTCGAATCCTCGCGCGCCCAGACCGAGGTTCACGATCAGCCCGGGCACCACGAGAAGCACCGTCGCCACAAGGGCGGGGGCGAGGGCAGAGACCCAGTCAAGAATCACAAGATCAGTCGTCGACCCCGCCACTCTCGAGCCGGGCGCCGGTGGCGAAGTGCGGCGTCAGCGTGTTGTCGACCATGCTCAGCGCTGCGCCGATGGCCATGTGCATGTCGAGGTACTTGTAGGTGCCCAGGCGCCCCCCGAACAGCACGCCGTTCTCGGCCCTGCCCAAGTCGCGATACCTCAGCAGCTGTTCCCGGTCCTGCGGGGTGTTGACCGGGTAGTACGGCTCGTCCTCGCCCTGCGCGAAACGGGAGAACTCGCGCATGATCACGGTCTTGTCGCCGGGATAGTCGCGCTCGGGGTGGAAGTGGCGGAACTCGTGGATCCGGGTGAACGGCACGTCAGGGTCGGCATAGTTCATCACCGAGGTGCCCTGGAAGTCGCCGGTGGGCAGGACCTCACGCTCGAAGTCCAGCGTCCGCCAGCCGAGCCGGCCCTCGGCGTAGTCGAAATAACGGTCGACCGGACCGGTGTAGACAACGGGAACGCTGTCGACGACGTTGGCCTTGTTGACCTCTTGCGAGGTATCGAAGAAGTCGGTCCCGAGCCGAACCTCGATGCGGTCATGGCTGGCCATCTTCTCCAGCCAAGCGGTGTAGCCGTCGACCGGCAGACCCTCGTGGGTGTCGTTGAAGTACCGGTTGTCGTAGGTGTAGCGAACCGGCAGCCGGGAGATGATCTCGGCCGCGAGCAGCGTCGGGTCGGTCTGCCACTGCTTGGCGGTGTAGCCCTTGATGAACGCCTCATAGAGCGGTCGGCCGATCAGCGAGATCCCCTTCTCCTCGAGGTTCCGGGCGTCGCTCGAGGAGAACTCGCTGGCTTGTTCGGCAATCAGCCGCCGCGCCTCGTCGGGTGAGTACGCCGCGTCGAAGAACTGGTTGATGGTGCCGAGGTTGATCGGCAGGGGGAAGACCTGGCCGCGGAAGTTCGTGTAGACGCGGTGCTGGTAGCTGGTGAAGGCCGTAAAGCGGTTGACGTACTCCCACACCCGCTCGTTCGAGGTGTGGAACAGGTGCGCGCCGTAGCGGTGCACCTCGATGCCGGTCTCGGCATCGGCCTCGCTATAGGCGTTGCCACCGATGTGGGCCCGACGGTCGATCACGACGACGTTCAGGCCGAGGTTCTCGGCACACTGCTGGGCAACAGTCAGCCCGAAGAAGCCCGAGCCGACGACAACAAGATCCGCTTTCACGCACTCTCCCACCGTCTGGAATCGACGTCAGGCTACCGGAGCAGCCTTGCGGAACCGCATGAAGCCTCGGTCATCGGGCGGTGCATCGGGGACATACGACGAGGCCTCGACCATCCGCAGCGAGGCGTCGTTGTCGATGTGGACCACCGCGAGGTATGCCGTGACGTCGGTCGCGCTCGACCGCACCATCTCCGACAGGGCCACCTCCCCCGCTCGAAGCAGGGGACGGGCCAGAGACTGTCCGCGTCGCTGCGGTGCCACGGTGATCGAGACCTCCCACTCGTGCTCCCCCTCGCGATCCTGTGTGAGATCCCAGCGGACGGTGCCAACAGGTCCAGCCTCGTCTTCGACCATCAACAGCGTCCGGTCGGTCCTGGTGAGGCTGGCGGCCAGCCACGCTAGATGGTCGTCCCACAACACTTCTTCCGACGACCTCGAGCTGGCGCGGGTGGCCGGGTCATTGCGCCACTCCCAGAGAAGTCGCGCGTCCTCGAGGGTGGCTGCGCGAGCCACAAGTCGCCCGGGGTCGACCACCGCCGGCACGGAACGTCTCGTCATCTCCCACGTCCGGACCACTCGCCAGGCGCCCCACCCGTCGACGACCTGCCGGCCGGCGAGGACCAGGTCGGCGCGCGCCCGCGAGTCCGTCAGCGCGTTCCTCAGCAAGCCCACGGCGGCCTCCTTCGGGCTGGGTCCATCCAGGATGGGTTCCTCCGGGTTGGGCTCATCGCGGCCCAGCTCGGGCCCACCCAGACCCACCGCAGCACCGGCGGCCACCACCCGGTCATACCCCTCGCGCTGGTTGGCCACGGCCCACACCAGGGCCATCGGCACGCCAAGACAACACAGCTCCCCGACGGAGGTGCCGGCTGCACTGACCACCAGGTCGTGCCGAACCATCAGCGCGGCAAGGTCGTCCACCGGAGCCAGGACGCTCAGGGACAGTGAAGAACCCTCGGCCGCTGCGCGGACCCGCTCGGCGATCTCACCGACGGCGATCACCGTCACGTCCAGCGCCAGACCGGTGCCGGCCAGCAGCGTGACCGCAACAGGAGCAAGGCCAACAGGATCCGTCCCTCCCATGACCACCAGCACCGAGCGGGCAACCGGGTCATGGGCGATATCGGCCTCGTCGGACCGGCGGGCATCGAGCACCCGTTGGCGGATCGGCGTATAGCGGGACCCACGCAGGAGCAGGGTCGATCCGTCATCCGGGCGGGGCGAGAGCTCGGCGCCGATGGTCGGGTCGATGACCACATCCGCAGGTCGGCGGCCGAACGAGCCGTCCTCCATGTTGCTGAGGAGGACGTTGCCGACGGCCTGACCGCCCAGGGCCAGGATGCCGAAACCAGGCTCGACGCCAGGCGACTCGACGAGCTCCACGAGCAGCCCGGGCGCCTCGTAGGAGTCGACGTGGAGCACATCAGGGGCACGGGTCCGGACCAGGTCGATGACGGGCTGCCGGTCATCGTCCGCCATCGGTGCCTCGAGCTGGACCACCTCGACCGGCGCCATAGCCAGCTGGCCCCGCACGAACGACCCCTCGAAATGGCCGGCCACCACGACGGAGTGGCCGGCAGCCACCGATGCCTCGGCCAGCGCCAGCGATCGGGTCACATGCCCGACACCGATCGGTCCACCGCCGTCACAGAGCACCAGGATCCGCATCAGCCTGCCTCGAGCGGCTTCTGCACGACTTCCGCGTTGATGGCCACGAGATCCGGGCGGGCGCGCAGGATCGCCACGACGTCGCGCCACTCCGGCGGCGCATCGGGCAGCTCGGCCACCAGCGCGCGCAACAGGTCCAGGTCATCGGCGGTGTCGAGGGTGACCCGCAGGTCGTTGGCCGGAGGTGTCACGGACAGACCCAGCAGGCGGTATGCCGTGGGGTCGGCATAGACGGCGGAGGTGACATGCACCCGATCGTGACCGACCGCCATACGGTCGACGGCTCGAAGAGCACCCGCGGCCACCAGCTCGATGTCCATGCCTCGCGGCAGGCTGCGCACGAGAACGGTCGAGACATAGTCCAGGGTCGGAGCCGCGGTCCAGGCGCCGGCGACCGCGTCGATCAGCGACGGGTCCAGCAGCGGGCAGTCCGCGGTCAGGCGTATCAGGGCGTCGGCGGGATAGGCGTCGAGCGCAGCAACGAAGCGGGAGAGCACGTCGTCCTCGCTCCCGCGCACGACCGCGACCCCCAACGAGTCGGCCAGGTCGGCGACCACGTCGTCGCCCGCCAGCGTGGACGTGGCCACGATCACCTCGTCGACCAGGTTGGCCGCCCGCGCCGCCCGGACGACCCACTCGAGCACCGGGCGTCCGCCAAGGTCAGCGAGGACCTTGACAGGAAGTCGGGTCGAGCCGGCTCGTGCCTGGATGACGGCGTTGATGCGCATCGTGCTCCTTCTGCGTGGGTCCCGCCGTGACAACCTGCCGACCGTGACATCATTCCAGACAGGCCAGCGCCACGATGGAGGCACGAATGTCAGTTCTGTCAGGTTCCTCGATTCTCGTCACCGGCGGGACGGGATCGTTCGGCAAAGCCCTCATTCAGGAGCTCCTTGACAACGACGACCCCCGACGCATCGTCATCTTCAGCCGTGACGAGCTCAAGCAGTACGAATGCCGACAGAGGTTCAACGACGACCCTCGCCTGCGCTGGTTCCTGGGCGACATCCGCGACCTGCACCGCCTCAACCGGGCCATGCACGGCGTCGACTACGTCGTCCACGCGGCCGCGCTCAAGCAGGTCGACACCGCCGAGTACAACCCGTATGAGTTCGTCAAGACCAACATCATCGGCTCGCAGAACGTCATCGAGGCGTGCATCGACGCCGGCGTCAAGAGGGTCGTGGCCCTGTCCACCGACAAGGCCTCCAGCCCGATCAACCTGTATGGCGCCACGAAGCTGACCGCCGACAAGCTCTTCATCACCGGCAACCACTACGCCGCCGCCTACCCCTCGCGCTTCAGTGTCGTGCGCTACGGCAACGTCATGGGCAGCCGCGGCTCGGTGATCCCGTTCTTCCGCAAGCTCGGCGAGACCGGTGAGTCCCTGCCGATCACGGACCTGCGGATGACCCGGTTCCTCATCACCTTGCCGCAAGCCGTGAAGTTCGTGCTGGACTCCTTCGAGATGATGCACGGCGGCGAGCTCTACGTGCCCCGCATCCCCTCCATGAAGATCGTCGACCTGGCCCAGGCGGTCGTTCCCGGCGCGCCGATGCACAACTCGGGCCTGCGTCCCGGCGAGAAGCTGCACGAAGAGATGATCTCCGCCGAAGAGGGACGTCGCGCCCTACGTGTCGGCGACCGCTACGTCCTGCAGCCCGACCTGGCGGCGTGGGGATACCAGCCACCGGCCGACGGCGTGCCAGTGGCCGACGGCTTCCACTACACCTCGGACACCAACGACCAGTGGTTCACCCTCGAAGAGATCACCAAGCTCCTGGAAACGGACGTCTGAGCCGTGCTCCCCTACGGACGTCAGTCCATCGACGAGTCGGACATCGAGGCCGTCGCAGCCGTCATGCGCAGCGACTGGTTGACCACCGGCCCAGCGGTGACCGCCTTCGAAGGAGACCTTGCCCGCATCTTCGGCATCTCCCCCGTGGTGTCGGTCAGTTCCGGGACGGCCGCCCTGCACGTGGCCTACGCCGCGATGGGAGTCGGCGCAGGGGACGAGGTCATCACCACCCCCCTGACGTTCATCTCGACCGCCAGCTGCGCCTCGCTCCTGGGCGCCACCGTCGTGTTCGCGGACATCAGCGAGGACACCGGCAACCTCGACCCGCACGCCGTGTCAGCCGCCATGACCAACCGCACCAAGGTCGTCGCCGGGGTCGACTACGCCGGACACCCGATCGACGTCACGGCGCTGGCCGAGATCGCCCATGCGGGCGGCGCACTGCTGCTCGAGGACGCCGCGCACTCCATCGGCGGATCGCTGGACGGTCAGCCGGTCGGGTCGCTGGCCGACGTCACGACGTTCTCCTTCTTCCCGACCAAGAACCTCACCACGGCCGAGGGCGGCGCAGTCGTGAGCCTGCACGATGACGTTGTCGACCGCGCCCTGAAGTTCCGCAGCATCGGCCTGGTCCGCGATCCGGCGAAGCTGCGCTCCCCGGACGAAGGCCCCTGGCACCAGGAGGTCCAGAGTTTCGGGCTGAACTACCGCCTGCCGGACCTGCTCTGCGTGCTCGGCTCCAGCCAGCTGCCGCGGCTGCCCGCCTTCAAGGCTCGCCGCGACGCGATCACGGCCCGATACAACGCGGGGCTGTCCGGCATCGACGAGCTGCGGCTGCCCGCGTGCCGCGAGGGCGCAAACCCGATGTGGCACCTCTACCCGCTGCGGATCCGAGACGGCCGCCGACGCGCGCTGTTCGAGCACCTGCGGGCCAACGACATCGGCGTCCAGGTCAACTACCTGCCCGTCTACCGGCATCCCGTCTACGCCGACCTCGGCTACCGGCCCGGCATGTGCCCCGTGGCCGAGGAGTACTACGCGCAGCAGATCTCCCTTCCGTTGTTCCCCACCCTCACCGATGACGACGTCGACCGCGTGATCGCCCTGATCCGCGGATTCGTCGGCGCCTGATCGCGACGCCCCGTGACCACCGAGGCTGACGGCGAGAGTCACGGCGCGGCGGGCGCCGCAGCCAGCAAAGGTGTTCTCGGCCGCGGGTCCATCTACACGATCGGCACCGCGGCGCCGATCCTGGCCAACCTCGCGGTCGTGCCCGTCGTCACCAGAATGCTGGGCAAGCCCGGCTATGGCGTCGTGGCCATCGCCATCGTGGTCATCCAGGTCGCCATGATGGCCGGGAGCTTCGGGATGCCGTCGGTCATCACCCGGCAGGGGATCCTCGCGCAGTCGGGAGTCGCCGGTGCACGCGCCTTGCTCATTCGCGGGTCGCTGATGACGGTCGGGCTGATCGCCGCGATCATCCTCACCGCGCCGCTGTGGGACCGGCTCGTCCAGGTGCCGCTGCGCAGCGCGGTTCTGCTGGCTCTGGCCGCGAGCGCCTTCTTCGTCGTGGTGGAGAACTGCCAGGCGCTGCTGCGGGTGCTCGACCGCCCGGGCGCGTTCGTCTCGCTGTCCTTGACAGCCACCTTGGGAGGGCCCCTGCTCGGGCTCGCGCTGCTGGCCTGGTCAACGCCCGTTCGCTCCCCCGAGCGTTATCTGGTCGGGCTCGCGGCAGGCTATGCCGCCGCCGCCGCGGTGGGGCTCCTGCTGTGTCTGCGGGGTGGTCGTGCGAGGCGCGAGCCCGGCGACACCCGCGCTGCGCTGCGGCTCGGGCTGCCCGTCATACCGCATCTGGTGGCCCTGTTCCTGGCCAACGGCGCGCTGGTGTTCCTCGCCGGGCAGCTCTTCGACATCGCCTCGGCCGGCCGGATCCAGCTGGCCCTGCTGGTGGGCAGCGCGCCGGCGGTGATCACCTCGGCGCTGAACAACTCGTGGGCGCCGATCATCTATCGCGCGCCCGCTCACGAGCGCGGCGCGATCCTGGCGCACACCGCGCGCGACATCACGACCCTGGTCGCGCTGATCTCCGGCGGCGTCGCGCTCCTCTCGCCGTGGCTGATGCGCTTCGTTGCGGATGCAGGCTTTGCCCCGCTCGAGCTCGTGCCCGCGGTGGCGATCGTCGCCTTCGGCTGCGTCCTGTCCGTGGCATATCTGGCCAACGTGCACCTCGTCTTCGCCGCTGGGCGCTCGCTCGGGCTGTCCGTGGTCACCCCGCTCAGCCTCCTGGTCGGTCTCGGCTGCGCCTACCTGGTCGGACGTCAGGACCTCGTGCTTCTGGCCGTTGGGTTCCCTGCGACCTATGCCGTGCTGGCCGTGGGCACCGCCGGACTACGTCGGTACCTCCAGGCGGCACGCTGGAGCGAGACCGCCCTGCTGGTACCGGCCGGGGTCGGGCTCGTCCTCTGTGTCCTCGGAGGCGTTCTCCCCACATCCGGGGCGGTCGCGCTGGTCCGGGTGGCCTTGGCCGCGCTCGCCGGCCTCGGGACGCTGTGGCTTGGCCGGCGAGTTCTACAGTGAACCCCATGACTTCCCCGACGCCGACCCCTGCGACGCCCGCCGACCGGACCCCCCAGGAAGAGCTGTGGGCCGGCGACTTCGGCAACGACTACATCACCCGCAACCGTGACGGCGCCCTGCTCGACAACAACCGTGCGCTGTTCGACAAGATCCTGGCGCACACGCAGGGTGTGACCTCGGCGATCGAGTTCGGGTCCAACATCGGCAACAACCTGCGCGCCATCCGCGGCCTGTTGCCCGAGGCCGAGCTGCACTCTGTCGAGATCAACGCCACGGCTGCGGCCGAGATCGAGGCCTGGGGGGGTGCCACGGTCGAGGTCGCCTCGCTGATGGACTTCAAGCCCGCGCGCCAGTGGGACCTGTCGTTCACCAAGGGGGTGCTGATCCACCTGTCCCCCGAGTCGCTGCCGGACGTCTACGACAAGCTCGTTGCGGCCTCCTCGCGCTACGTGATGGTCTGCGAGTACTACAACCCCACCCCCGTCGAGGTGTCCTACCGCGGCCACGAGCACGCGCTGTTCAAGCGCGACTTCGCCGGCGAGATTCTGGACGCCCACCCCGAGCTCCGGCTGGTCGACTACGGGTTCACCTACCACCGCGACCCCCAGCACCCACTCGATGACTCGACCTGGTTCCTGATGGAGAAGCAGAGCTGACCGTCCCGCGTTACCTCGGCTCGTCCCGCGCTACCTCGGCTTGTTGCTCTCAAACCACCGTTTCGAACCCTGTGAGGTGCCGATTCGGTGGTTTGGGAGCAACAAGCGGTGGACTACGACGGTGTCATCACCGGGATTGGCGCCGGCAAGGGGTCCAGGGCGGCGGCGTGGGCCGGCAGGGGCCGGGGCAGGTGTGACATCGGGTGTTTGAGCCATGCCAGAGGGCTCGCACCAACCTGCTTCTCGCTCGAGCCGGGGTCGCGTTGACCCAGCCCGACCACATTCAGCGCCTTGCGCATCGGCGCGCTGGCCCAGTACTGCACCGCTGGGCCGGGCGAGCGCCGGGACCAGCCGAGTGCCGACCGCAGCGCCGTCGGCTCGAGAACGTGCTGGAAACCCAGCTCGGCACGGGCCAGGTCGGTCGTCACCGCGCGGTCCAGCGAGCGTCCGTGCAGCTCGGGCCACAGGTCACGGATGGCGTCCTGGCCGTGGATCTCGGCTCCGGAGATCGACAGCGGGTCGCCATAGACGGCCACGTCACGACCCAGCGACGCGGCATACAGCACGGGCGTCATCAAGCGGTTGGCCACGACGCGCTCCGACGCCAGCACCAGGGCGAGGATGCGCGAGAGGAAGTCCGGGTCATGTCGGGACCCGGCTGTGACGACACGATGGCCGGCGTCCAGCCACGAGCTGACGATGTCGGGCTTGTGGATGTCGTCAGCGTGCAGACACACGGTGGACGGGCCTTCGTCACGCAAGTACTCCTGGGCCAGGCTGCCCTGGTCGCCCCGCACCTCCACGATCCGGGTGCTGTGAAGCGGCATGATCAACGTCCCCGTCGCAACACCGTCCGAGCTGCTCGCCACCTGCCGCTGCGCAGCGTCGGTCGACACGAGGTAGGCCCATGGCGAGCCGAGGGCGAAGCTTCGGCGCGGCGACTGGGCCGGATCCCAGGCCCGCGAGCCGTGCGACCAGACGAACAGCCGGCGTCTGCCGCTCTTCTCGACGTTGGGGAAGTCCCCGAAGTTCACCGGGATCGGGGGCACGGTCGTCCAGCCGTGCTGGATCAGGCCCGCCACGTGCCGGGGCCGGGAGAGCCCTGCGTATGCCGCGAGCGCGGCGGTGTGCCCGTAGAAGTGGTTCTGGGTGTCCACGAATGTCTCCTGATCGGTTCGAACCGCGCACACCGGAGGCGCCCATCCGTTGGACCTGCCTGCGCTTTGTTCGGGCTCGCCAGCGCTTCGCCTAGTCTAGTCAGCGTCTAGCCAGCGTCCCCGTGCCCGATTTTCTCCGCCCGATTTTCTCCGCCCGATTTCTCCCCTTGCGAAGGACCGCCTCCCGTGACCGTCGACGTTCTCTTCCCCTACTACGGCGACGTCGCCATGATGAAGCAGGCGGTCGAGAGCGTCCTTGGCCAGACGAGCCCGGACTGGACCCTGACGGTCGTCGACGACGGCTACCCGGACGACAGCATCCCTGGATACTTCGGCGCCCTCGCCGCCAAGGACCCCCGCATCACCTACCTGCGCAACGAGCAGAACCTCGGCGCCAACGGCAACTACCGCAAGGCGCTCACCTTCGTGCGCAACGAGCTCGCGGTGGTCATGGGCGCCGACGACGTGATGCTGCCGAACTACATCGAGACGGTCGTGGCCGCGCACCAGCAGTTCCCCTCAGCGCAGATCATCCAGCCTGGCGTTCAGGTGATCGACGAGCACAACCAGCCCGTCGTGGGCCTGGTCGACCGGGCGAAACGCCTCTACGCCCCACGGGTTCAGGGCCGCCGACTGCTCAGCGGTGAGCCACTCGCAGTCAGCCTGATGAGGGGCAACTGGCTCTACTTCCCCTCCATCTGCTGGAAGTCGGACTCCTTCGTCGCGATGAACTTCCGCGAGGGGCTCGACGTCGTCCAGGACCTGGCTCTTGCCCTTGACCTGATCAAGGCCGGCGGCAGCCTGGTCGTGGACAGCGCGGTCTGTTTCCAGTACCGCCGGCACCGCGAGAGCGACTCATCCTGGCGCGCCCTGGAGGGAACCCGCTTCATCGAGGAGCGCGAGTTCTTCACCGGGATGGCCGACGAGTTCGCGGCGATGGGCTGGCGCCGGGCAGCCCGTACCGCCCGACTGCACCTGTCATCGCGACTCAATGCCGCCATCCTGCTGCCCAAGGCAATACGGAGCAAGCAGCACGAGGGCGTCCGAAACCTGCGCCACCACGTGCTCGCCCGGCCCGGCGGCTCGAAAAAGTGACGGTCGAGCAGCCCGCCTATACTTTGGAGAAGGCTGAACAGACGGGATCAGGCGTGCACGACACTTGGGTGATCATTCCTCTGTTCAACGAGGAGTCGGTCATTGGTGACGTCGTCGCTCAGGTCCGTACGACCTTCGACCAGGTGGTCTGCGTCGACGATGGCTCGACTGATCGCTCGGCCGAGCTGGCGGCAAAGGCCGGAGCCCGGGTCGTCCGTCACTCGCTCAACCTGGGGCAGGGCGCGGCGTTGCAGACCGGTTTCGAGTACGCGCTCGCTGATCCCACCATGCAATACATCGTCACCTTCGACGCCGACGGGCAGCACCAGATCTCGGACGCCGCGGGGATGGTCGAGAGGCTGCGGGCCGGCGAGGCTGACGTCGTCTTCGGCTCACGATTCCTGGACGAGCGCAGCAAGCCAAGCTTCGCGAAGACCATGGTGCTGCGCGCCGCAGTGGGTTACACGAACATCACCACGCACACCCGGTTGACCGACGCGCACAACGGGCTGCGCGCGATACGCCGTCCGGTGCTCGAACAGCTCGACATCACCCAGAACGGCATGGCGCACGCCAGTGAGCTGGTCGCCCAGATCGGCGCGCTCAAGGTCAGCTATGTGGAGCACCCCGTGCACATCCTCTACACCGACTACTCCAAGGCCAAGGGCCAGTCGCTGTGGAACTCCATCAACATCCTGGCCGACCTGATTCTGCGATGACGACCGATCACCGGACCTGCGGAGGGCACAAACCATGAAGATCGTCCTGATCCAGCTCGTGCTCATCGTCGTTGTGGTCATCACCGCCGTTCGGCTCCTTCGCGACACAGGCGCCCGCACCAGGGCCGTGCGTCGCCTCGGCTTGCTGCTCTTCGCCGCTTTTGCGGTCTGGTCGATCCTGTTCCCGACGGTCTGGAACCACATCGCCAGGCTCGTGGGAGTCGGCCGCGGCACCGACATGGTGCTGTATGCCCTGGTCGTCGCCTTCCTCAGCTTCACCATGACGACCTACGTGAGGTTCCGCGAGCTCGAGACCCGCTACACCAAGCTCGCCCGGCGGCTGGCCCTGGACGAGGCCGGCCCGCCGCAGCCCGCTCAGGCTGGACCCCCACCGCAGCAGGTGCCGCATGCCGGGTCGTGACGAACGGCTCGTGGACGATGCGTACGAGGTGGACACGCGCACTCGAGGCGGCGCCCGCGTCTCATCCCCGCGCCAAGGGTCTGACGGACACGATCACGACAAGGACCATGACCGGGGACGCGGCCATCGTCGGCGTTGGCGATGGGCCCTCGCCGTCGTAGCGATCCTGGTGGTGGCCTGGTTGGCCTTCATGGTGTGGGTGCCGTTCCACGCGTGGGGCAGCGTGCAACGCATCGATGTCAGTCCCGACGGCGCCCGACCGGCGGCGTCCAAGGGTTACGACTACGTTCTCGTGGGCTCCGACAGTCGCGAGGGCCTGACGGCCGCTCAGCAGAAGCAGCTACACACCGGCTCGACCGCTGTTGCCGAGGGCAAGCGGACCGACTCGATCATCCTTGTCCACGTTCCATCTGGTGGGGGTCCAGCAGCGCTCATCTCACTGCCTCGTGACAGCTATGTGCCGATCCCCGGTCACGGGAAGAACAAGATCAACGCCGCCTACACCTTGGGTGGGCCCAAGCTGCTCGTCAGGACCATCGAACAGGTCACCGACCTCCGCATCGACGGTTACGTCGAGATCGGGTTCGGCGGCTTCGCCTCGGTCGTCGACAGCCTCGACGGCGTCGACATCTGTGTGAAACATGCGATGGACGACCCCAAGGCCGGCATCAACCTCAAGGCCGGTTGCCAGACGCTCAATGGTCCCAACGCCTTGGGCTACGTCCGAGCCCGATACTCCGACCCGCTCGGCGACATCGGCCGCGCGGAGCGACAGCGGCAGTTCCTCGGTGCGATCATGCACAAGGCCGCCAGCCCCTCGACGGTGCTCGTTCCGTGGCGGTACTACCGGTTCGCGACGACTGCCGGCGCCGGGCTGACGGTCGGCGAAGACACCTCGTTGCGCGACGTCACCAGAGTCCTGCAGGCCCTGCGCGCTGTGTCCGGCGGAGATGGTCTGTCGCTGACGGTCCCCGTCTCCAACCCCGCGCTTCCCACGCACGTCGGCAGCGCGGTCAAGTGGGACAGCCAGAAAGCCTTGGAGCTGTTCACCAAGATCAAGAATGACGAACCGCTCACCGTCGTTCCCACCGGCAGCGGCAAATAGCAGATTCGCCATGCCAATGCCTGCCACGCCGGCGCCGTGTTGGCCCAGGCGGCAGGTTCAGCCGCCGGTCGCCGAGGGCTGAGACCCGGTCGAGGGCAGGAGTGCGAACGCGGCATAGCCGACCACACGACGCGGATCCGCGCCAGCGTCGGCAGAGGTGCCCTGGTGCAGCAGCCGCACATCGAGCTCGTGCCTGGCCGCCCAGTACACAAGCCCACGAAGGGGGAACGCCCCGCACGCATCGTGCGGGCCGATCGCGGCTGCATCGCGATCCACGACTGCCTGTGCCGTATGCCGATCGCGGCGCTGTGCGGTCGGCAGATCGAGGTAGTGGGACAGGTCGGTACTGACGACCGGCAGCACATCGCCGTCAACGCACAGCCCGTCCAAACACAGCGCGTCCAGGACGTCGGCAACCTGCTCCGGTGCGGTCGCGCCGACCAGGAGCGGGACACAGGTCCATCCTGGAGCCAGCACGCGCTGCAGGAACGGCAGCTGCACCTCGATCGAGTGCTCCGGTCGATGGGGGAGGTCATCGACCATGACGCACTCGTGCCGTTCGGCCAGATCGGCGCACGTGTCGACCTCAACCGGCACCTCACCGATCGGCGTCGCGAAGGCCGCGACCGCAGGGACCGCGATGCCGACCAACGGGACGTAGTGAGCCGGTCCCAGCACAGCGACGCGACGCACCGACCGGCCGCGCAGACAGTCGTATGCCGATGCCGCCACCGGGCCGGAGTAGACGTAGCCGGCGTGCGGAACCACCAGCGCAACCGGTGCCGGCCCGACGGCGTCCTTCGACTTCCTCAGTCGCGCCCGCTCCAGAAGGGTGTCCACGACCGCGGTGAGCTCGTCGGCGTCGCCGGGGTAGAAGGAGCCGGCCACCGCCGCCGGCCGCACAGCGGACCTCACCACCGGGCTCAGCGCCTGTCGTTGGTGGTGACGATGGACACCGGCAGGCGACGCTGGCCCCAGTGACCGACCGGGCCGTCATACACGCCCGGGAGCTGCGTGCCACAGGCGCGACAGGCGCCGCCGTCGTCCAGCAGGTAGGTGCGCATCGTGTACCAGTCGCGGACCACGACCTGGATGCCGCAGCCAGGACAGGTCGTGGTGCCGCCGTCCGTGTCGTGGACGTTGCCGGTGTAGACGTACTTCAACCCGTTGCCGAGGGCGATGCGCCGCGCGCGGGTGAGCGTCGCCGGCGAGGTGCGCGGGACGTCCATCATCTTGTATGCCGGGTGGAACGCGGTGAGGTGCAGAGGCACATCCGTGCCGAGCTCGGTTGCGATCCAAGCGGTTTCGGCGTCGAGCTCGTCATCGGAGTCGTTGTGACCGGGGATCAGCAGGGTGGTGATCTCGAACCACACGTCGGTCTCGTGCCGCAGGTAGCGCAGGGTGTCCAGCACGTCGGCGAGCCGCGCGGTGCAGGTCCGACGGTAGAAGTCCTCGGTGAACGCCTTGAGGTCGACGTTCGCGGCATCGATGTGCCGGAAGAACTCGGCGCGCGGCTCGGGGCACATGTAGCCCGCGGTCACCGCGATCGACTTGATCCCGAGCTCATGGCAGGCATCGGCCACGTCCGCGGCGTACTCCCAGAAGATCACCGGGTCGTTGTAGGTGAACGCGACGCTGCGGCAACCCAGGGACCTGGCCGCGCGCGCCAGGTCATCCGGAGTCGCGGAGTCAGCCAGAGTGTCGATCTCCCGAGACTTGGAGATGTCCCAGTTCTGGCAGAACGCGCAGGTCAGGTTGCAGCCCGCGGTGCCGAAGGACAGCACGGCACTGCCGGGCAGGAAGTGGTTGAGCGGCTTCTTCTCCACGGGGTCCACGCAGAACCCGCTCGAGCGACCATAGGACGTCAGGACGATCTGGTCATCCACGCGGGCCCGGACGAAGCACAGCCCGCGCTGGCCCTCGTGCAGTCGACACGCGCGCGGGCACACGTCGCACTGAACCCTGCCCGTCGTCCAACGAGTGCCAGTACCGCGTGGGCAGGGTGTGCGGGTCGTCGAGAGTGACCGTGTCGTCCATCGCCAATGTCTCCAGAACTCAACGGTACGTCTCTCGCGCCCGAGATGGTCAGCCTTCTGGGACCTGGGCGGTGGCGATGTTGACCAGCCAGCTGACGCCGAACTTGTCTGAGCACATTCCGAAGAAGTCGCCCCAGGGAGCCCGCGCGAGCGGCATCGTGATGGTGCCTTCGGCCGAGAGTCCTTCCCAGAAGCGACGCAGCTCGGCTTCGTCCTCGCCGCTGAGGGAAACGGAATAGTTGTCCCCCGGCGTGTAGCTCATGCTGTTCGGGGTATCGGCGCCCATCAGAGTCAGCCCGCTCTCGGTGACGAGCATTCCGTGCATGATCTTGCCCTGTTCGGCCGGATCTTCACTGGCGTGGAAGTCGGCAAAAGTGCTCAGGGTGAGTTCGCCGCCGAACACCGACTGGTAGAACTCCATCGCCTGCTTGGCCGTGTCGCGAAAGCCAAGGTACGGATTGAGCTTGGTGCTCATGGACAGCCTCCTGGCATTGTTGTTTGTCTCCCGAGAACAGTCCTAC
Organism: Dermatophilaceae bacterium; assembly: GCA_035654835.1. GTDB lineage: Bacteria > Actinomycetota > Actinomycetes > Actinomycetales > Dermatophilaceae > UBA4719. The sequence goes on from DASRVZ010000206.1 coordinate 33,586, forward strand.
CGGACCGATGCTGGGGTCGACAAGAGGTAAGGGGCGCCTAACCCAAAGGAGCGCACGCCCCACGCTCCGCCAACTACGCTGACCCGCGTGGAGGTTATCCGGGAGCTGGGCGAACTTCTACGGCTTCGCGACTTCCGCAAGCTCTTCGCGGTCCGCCTGGTGAGCCAGACCGGCGACGGGATGTTCGAGGTCGGGCTCGCCACCCTCTTCTTCTTCTCCCCGGAGAAGGCGAGCACTGCCACGGGCGTGGCCGAGGCTTTCGCGGTCCTGCTGCTCCCGTTCACTGTGGTCGGCCCCTGGGCCGGCGTGCTCCTCGATCGCTGGCGTCGCCGCCACGTGCTGTTCGTCGGCAACCTCGTGCGGGTCGCGATCACGCTCGCCATCGCGCTCATCATCCTGACCGGCGGACTCGGCCCCGCGGTCTACGTGCTGGCGCTCCTCAACCTCTCGATCAACCGCTTCCTGCTCTCGGCGTTGTCGGCCTCTCTCCCGCGCGTCGTCCCCGGCCGGCTGTTGCTCACGGCCAACTCCCTGACGCCCACGCTCGGCGCGGCCGCTGCGATCGCCGGCGCCGCTGCCGGCTTCGCGCTGGGCCTCATTCTCGAGCCGGGCCGGAGCAGGGATGCCACGATCCTCACTGTCGCCACGCTCGTCTTCGCCGCCGCCTCCGCGCTCGCGACCCGCATGGGCCGTGACCTTCTCGGACCTGACACCCGAGCCGATCCCGAGGCCGTGCGGCAGTCCCTGCACAGCCTCGGCCGCGGCCTGGTCGACGGCGCACGCCACCTGCGCCGGCGCGGCACCCCGGCCAGGGCGCTCGCCGTGATGGCGACGCACCGGCTCGTGTACGGCGTCGTCTTCGTCGCGAGCATCCTCATCTCCCGCAACCTGCTGGAGGACCCGGCAAACGCGACCGCCGGCCTGAGGACGTTCGGGACGGTGCTCGCCGCCGCCGCCGTCGGGTTCGCCCTCGCCGTGGTGCTGACCCCTGTGCTCAGCCCACGCACGGGACCGCACGCCTGGATCGTGTGCTGCCTGGTGCTGGCCGCGGCGAGCCAGTTCCTGCTCACGGCGACGATCGCCCGGTGGGCTGTGCTTACCGGTGCAGCCGCGCTCGCCCTGGCCGCACAGGGTGCGAAGATCGCGGTCGACACGATCGTCCAGCGGGACACGGACGACGCGTTCCGCGGCCGCGCGTTCGCCCTGTACGACGTCCTCTACAACGCGGCCTTCGTCGGGGCCGCGGCCCTCGCGGCCCTCGTCCTGCCCGACGCCGGGTACTCGCGGGCGGTGTTCGCCGCGCTGGCGTTCGTCTACCTCGCAACCGCGGCCATCTACCTGGCCCGGTCACGACGCGGCAATCTCACCGCGACCATCGTCTGAACGCGGCCGGACGGCTGCGGACGCAAGCCAGTCCACGATTTCCCAGCCTCACGACATCACTGTTCGGTCTACGGGCGTTGCATCCCGATCGTCTCCAGCCCCGCCGGCCCCGAAACGACAGCGACCGCGTCCGCCTGGGACTGGCTCACGGCGGCGACAACGTCGTCGAGCGCCCACGGCCCGGCTAGGCCATCTGCGCGCACCCACAGGTCGACCCGGGCGCCGGTGAGTCGTTCGACCGCGCCACGGACGAGGCCATCGGGGGCACCGACGAGCAGCACGTAGCGGGGGGCGTGCTGAGGTGCTGTCACCGGCACCTGCGACCGGTCGTGCCGGTATACAACCCAGTGGTAGCCGGAGATCGCACCGGTCGCAAGCAGGATGGCGACCGGTATGCGCATCTCGCGCACCACCTGGGCATCGAAGCCATTCTGCAGTGCCTTCTGGATCCCGAGGAACGCGGCGACCAGGACGGCGATGACCGCGGCGACGCCGCCCAGGCCGAAGAGCAGGAACAGGTAGATCCGCCGGGTCGGTGAGCCGAGCTCCTCGGGACCGCCGTCGCGCGTCGCCCGCTCGATGCGTGACCAGAACACCAACCACAACGGTCCGCCGACGAGCAGGAGGGTCACCCCGGACAGCAGGGAGTTGACCACGGAGGTACCCACCTCGACCGCGGTGGCGGGCACCATCGACTCGACCAGGGCGACGACCACCATGGTCACGCCGACCGCGGCAGCCAGGAGGGCGATCCCGGCGATGAGGTACTCGTAGACCCGGGTGACCTCCATGCGCGCAGGTGTCGCGCCGATGAAGACCTGCCGGTGGTACCACCAGCTCACGGCGCCGACGATGACGCACGCTCCCGCAGTCGGCGCACCCTCGAAGTGCTGTGCGGCCTGTGTGGAGGCGGGCTCGCCGATGAGCCAGACGAGCAGCTGGTACAGGACGATGCTGGCCCCGACGACGGCCAGGACCAGCGAGCCACCGACGCCGACCGGGAGCACATAGCCGAACCACAACGGCGTACGGCGAGCCCTGGACAGGTTCCGCAACCAGTACACGACCCAGACCGGCACGCCGACGACCACCGTGGCTGCGGCCTGCGCGAGTGGTTGCTGCTGCTGGACCAGCACGGTGCTGGCCCGTTCCACGAGGAGGGCATCCAGCGATGCGCCCAGGAGCCAGACCAGCCCGGCGACAGTCGTGCCCAGGCCGATGAGCGAGCCGAGCACCAGCTGCCCCTGCCTGCGGTCCGCGTCGAGCATCCGGCTCGCCATGGTCCAGTGGACGAGCCAGACCGCGGACCACACGACGAGCTGGGACAGGGCAGACCCGTCGAAGCGGTGATCCGCCAAGGCCGCCGACACGAGGACGTGCAGGGCGGTCATGGCCACGACCAGGGCTGTCAGCGGGGCGACCGTGGCGTAGAAGGCCCAGCCCAGCGAGCGCGCCTCGTCCGGGTCCTGCTGCAGGCGTCGTCGCGACCACGCCGCCAAGAGGGCGAACATCGGGATGCCAAACACGGAGAAGGTCAGTGCCCGGGCCAGGGTGCTGTTGTCATCCCCGGCCAGCAAAGGCTCCTGGAACAGCAGGCCGAGGAGGTCCGACAGACCGACGGCAGCCACGACCATCAACCCGAAGAGCAACAAGTACTGGAAAAACCGCCGGACGCTGTGGGCGTCCATCCCACGGGAGTCTTTGCGGCCGCCGAACTGGCGCACCGCCCAGACGACCAGCGCGATCGGTAGCGCGATGATGACGATCGAGAAGATCAGCCCGATGACCATGATCAGCCCTTCGTCAAGGGGCACGAAGACAGAAGCCAGGCTGATCCGGTGATCTTCCAGACCCCACTTTCGCGTTGGACGGTGAGGCGCTCCGTGTGCGAGTACCCACCGGAGTCGAAGGGCCCGCCCCCTGTGCCTTCCGTGACGTTGACCGTCACGACCGCATGGTCGCCGTTGACGTCGCTGTGGTCGAGGACGATCCGTGCGGACTCGGGGACATAGCTTGCCGCCAGGCCCGAGGCGTCACAACCCAACGACGGCGACAGGTGGCTAGCCGCGGCCGGGTAGTCCCCGGCGAACACGGCCTTCAGGTACTCCTGGACTACCCCCTCAGGGGTGCCCGGTTTCAGGTCGGGCGTGGCCCGGTTTGCCACCACCACCCCGGCGAGGACGGCGAGGAGCACTACGGCGCCGACGAAGATGGCAAGGACCCGGTTCATGGCATACCTTCCCAGTCCAGTGACGTGGCCGGACAGCTGTATGGTCCCGACCTGCGCCCGGCCGGGACAGGGGCGAAGGTCCCGGCGGCCCGTCCCACCATAGCGGCGTGGCAGGCGTGAGGGGGCTCTTTGTGGTCATGTCCGCGAGCGGGGTTCCACGGACAATGTCGCTCAGGATCGAATCGCCAGACTGGTCGGGCGGATCGGTGCAGGCCGCCAGGTCGAACGTTCCGCGCATCACATCTTCGAGAGGAGCCTGGGATGCAGCGTCGAGTGCTCATCATGGGCGCCGCAGGGCGCGACTTCCACAACTTCAACGTCACCTATCGGGCAGACACCCGGGTCAAGGTTGTCGCCTTCACCGCGACGCAGATCCCGTTCATCGACGACCGGACGTATCCGGCGAGCCTCGCCGGCGAGCGATACCCGGCGGGCATCCCCATTCACGACGAGAGCATGCTCACGCAGCTGATCAAGGAGCAGGAGATCGACGACGTCATCTTCAGCTATTCGGACGTCAGCCACGCGTATGTGATGCACAAGGCCAGCCAGGTGCTGGCAGCCGGTGCGAACTTCGTGCTGCTCGGGCCTGGCGAGACGATGTTGACCTCGACCGTCCCCGTGGTTGCCGTGTGCGCGGTCCGCACTGGTTCGGGCAAGACCCAGACGACGCGAGCGATCGCCGCCACGCTGAAGGAAGCCGGCAAGCGCGTCGTGGCGGTGCGGCACCCGATGCCCTACGGGAACCTCGAGGCGCAGCGCGTGCAGCGGTACGCGACGCTCGAGGACCTCGACCTTCACGACACCACGATCGAGGAACGCGAGGAGTACGAGCCCCACATCACCACGGGCACGATCATCTACGCCGGTGTCGACTACGGCCAGATCCTCGAGCAGGCACAAGCCGAATGCGATGTGCTGCTGTGGGATGGGGGGAACAACGACCTGCCCTTCTACAAGCCGGACATCCACATCGTGGTGGCCGACCCGCTGCGCGCCGGCCACGAAACGAGCTACTACCCGGGCGAGGTCAACCTCCACATGGCCGACGTGATCGTGGTGAACAAGATGGACTCGGCCTCGCCCGAACAGGTGAGCACGCTGATGGACGCGATCCACCAGACGAACCCTGATGCGATGGTGGTCACGGCGAACAGCCACGTGACCGTGGACGATCCCGATGCGATCAAGGGAAAGCGCGTCCTGGTGATCGAGGATGGTCCGACCCTGACCCATGGCGGGATGAAGTTCGGCGCCGGGGTCGTCGCGGCCCGGGCAAACGGAGCGGCCGAGATCGTCGACCCGCGGCCCTGGGCGACCGGCACGATCGCAGAGACGTTCCGCAAGTACGACGTCGGTCCGGTGCTGCCAGCCATGGGCTACTCCCAGGGCCAGCTCGCCGAGATGGAGGAGATTATCGACGCGGCGGATGTCGACGTCGTCGTGATCGGCACGCCTATCGACCTCCGTCGCGTGATCGAGATCCGCAAGCCCGCGCTCCGGGTTCGGTATGACCTGGAGGTGCTACCGGACTCGCCGAGCCTGCTCGACGCGCTCAAGCCTGTCCTGACGTGATCCTGGACTGCGTGCGAGGAGGCTGACTCCACGGAACGAGCTGGGTCGGCGGGAACACCCATAGCGCCTGGCACCGTCCGGCTGCGGGTCCACCCTGCACTGCGCTTTCTTCTGCAGCGCAGGGGCCGCGACAACGGCGAGCTCGACCTGCCACACGACCCGACGGCCACGGTCGCGCATCTCGTCCAGAGCGTGGGCGTGCCACTGACCGAGGTCGGGGACCTGGTCGTGGCCGAGGCCTCGGTGTCCTGGCGGAGCCGGTTGCAGGAGCAGGATCAGCTCGACGTCGTGGTCCGAGCCCGGCCACAGCCCCTGGACGGGCCGGCGCGCTTCCTGCTGGACGTGCACCTCGGCGCGCTGACCCGCAGGCTTCGGCTCCTCGGAGTCGAGGCGGCATACGACAAGGACGCAGACGACAACCGGCTCGTCGAGCAGGCCGAACGCGAGGACCGGATCCTGCTCAGTCGCGATCGGGGCCTCTTGATGCGCCGGGCCCTGCGCCGGGCCGCGTTCGTGCGCGGTCAGCACCCTGACGCCCAGCTGGCCGACGTCGTCGAGCGTTTCCGGCCGCCCCTGCAGCCCTGGAGCTTGTGCCTGGCCTGCGGCGGAACCCTGGTGCCGGTCTCGAAGGCTGAGGTGGCGGATCAGCTTCAACCTGGGACGCTGCGCACGCAGGAACGATTCTCCCGGTGCCAGACCTGCGGCCACGTCTACTGGCATGGAGCGCACGACGCCAAGCTGCAGCAGGTGGTCCAGAGCTACACCTGAGGCACGGTCACCCTCCGCACCTGAGTGGGCGGACCAGGTCCCGGACCCCGCGAGGTGGCCGCGGGCGCCGTGGCTCATCAGGACCTTTGTCCCTTTCCCTGCCGACGAGCCGGGCGGGACCATGAGACTGGACCGAGGAGGTTCGCCATGGCATCTACGGGAAGCCCGCCCGGCCCGCGCAGGGAGCGGGCAATGACATCCCTGAAGTCGGTCGTGACGAAGGAGCGCGGGACCCTCGCTGGCGATGCGTGCCTGGTGACGGCGGCCGCGTTCGGCCTGGTGATGGGGGCCCTCGCGCTGACCTCCATGCCGGAGGGCGATGGCGAATTCAGGCGGTCGTCGCAACGATGGGCCTTTCGGGCTCAAACAGTAGACGCTGCATGGCTTTTGCGGGTGTGATTCCGCCCAGGGTCTTGCGCGGTCGTGCGTTGAGCTCGGTGGCGACCTCCAGCAGCCGCTGAGGCGAGTGCACGGACAGGTCGGTGCCCTTGGGGAAGTACTGGCGCAACAGCCCGTTCGTATTTTCGTTGGATCCGCGCTGCCACGGTGAGTGCGGGTCACAGAAGTAGATGTCCATCTTCGTGGCCAAGGTGATCTCGACGTGCTTGGCCAGCTCGGTTCCCTGGTCCCACGTCAGCGACTTGCGCAGGTGCTCTGGCAGCGTCTTGATGGTCGCCAACAAGCCATCACGTACGGCGGTGGCGCTGTGGTCGTCGGGCAGGTGAACCAGCATCGTGTACCGGGTTTGGCGCTCGACCAAGGTAGCGATCGCCGAGCGGCAGTTCGACCCCAGGATCAAATCCCCCTCCCAATGTCCAGGAACGGCGCGGTCGGCGACCTCGGCGGGTCGCTCGCTGATCAAAATCATGTTCGCGACCTTGCCCCGTTTGGTGACCGAGGACCCTCTGTGGCGCCGGACCGCACGGCCGGTCCGCAGGTGTTGGTGCAGGTCAGCGCGCAGATGACCGCGGCCCTGGACGTACAGAGCCTGGTAGATGGTCTCGGGGCACACCCGCATCTCCGCCCGCTCGGGAAACCTCTCGGCGAGGTGGAGACTGATCTGCTCCGGGCTCCACTTCACGCACAGCCTCGATTGCACCACGGCCGCCAGCTCGGCGTAGTCGAACTTGCTGGCCTTGGGCCGGCGACCGCGCAGCTCGGCCTGCTTCTGGGCGGCGTACGGCGCGTACTTGCCCAGCCGCCGGCCCTTCGTCGCGGACCCGTTGCGCCGCAGCTCACGACTGACCGTCGCAGGCGAGCGGCCGATCCCGACGGCGATCGCCCGCACCCCGGCCCCGCCCAGGTACAGGTCGGCGATCTGCAGCCGGTCCTCCAAGGACAGGTATCGCCCTGACGGGACAGGCACCTTCCGCGGGATCAGCCCGCCTACTGCTTGGCGCCATTTACGGCCAGTTGCTCGATGCACACCGGCAGCCTCACAGGCCGCAGTCAACGTCGCACCACCGGCCATCACCACCCAGAACCGCGCCTGCTTAACGATCAGTTCCTTCTTAGTCGACATCCACAACACCTCAGATCAGAACGGGTGTTGCCACGACCGATTGAGCTCGCCGATCCACCCGAGGACAAGACGTGGGTCCAGCTGTTCTCAGCCCTGTTCAGTCTTGCGGTCGTGATCGTCGGGCCACTGGTCGCGTGGCGACTGCACGGTCGGCGCCTGACATGTATGGCCGTGCTGGGCGCCGTCGTCGGTGGATTCGTCCTCGGCAACGTCGTGGGAATGCTCGCCATGCTGGTGCTTGTCCCGCTGGTCTGGCTTGTGACCTCGGTGAGTGGCTCCGAGATCGCCGGGTTGATCGTGGTCGTGGTCCTTGTCGGCGGGGCGTTCGTCGCTCTCTTGGTGTGGCTGGTTGTCGACGGGGTAGGCGACCTCTCACCGTCGCGGCGCGAGCACCCTCGCCTGGATGTCGTCCGCTTCATCTCCGTGGCGGTCCTCGTGGTCTTCGCCATCGCGGTCGGGATCTGGACAGCAAGGAACCCCGGGGGCGAGACCGGCGAGGCCATCCTCTTCGCGATGATGGCCGGGGTGGGCGCCGCGATGATCGTGACGGGTGCGGAGGCAGCGACAAGTCTCGCTGCTCAAAGGAAGAGCGATACGGGAGTCCCCGGCCCGTAGGTCGGCGAGGCTGGCCGCGATTCAGTAGGGTCCGTCAACGTAACCTGTTGCTGCACAAGGGAAATCGCCCACCGGACTACCTCTTCAGGAGTGCCCGTGCCATCACGATGCGTTGGATCTGGTTCGTACCCTCATATATCTGGGTGATCTTGGCATCGCGCATCATCCGCTCGACCGGGAAGTCCTTGACGTACCCAGAGCCCCCGAGGAGCTGGACCGCATCGGTGGTGACCTCCATGGCCACATCTGACGCGAAGCACTTGGCCGCCGCGCCGAAGAAGCTCAGATCGGCATCGCCGCGCTGGGACTTGGCCGCCGCGACATAGACCATCTGACGGGCCGCC
>DASRVZ010000207.1:0-22163 GCA_035654835.1 Dermatophilaceae bacterium
CTGGGACGTATTGAGTTGCCATGCTTTCGACCACGCCCAGGGCCAAGCCGCCGACGACTGCACCCTGGATGTTCCCGATGCCGCCCAGGACCGCCGCAGTGAAGGCCTTGAGGCCGGCCAGGAAGCCCATCCGGAAGTCGAAGCAGGCACCCCGATCGATCCACGGGTTGGTGATCGTGGCCATCGGGTCGCTCGGGCTGCTTGGGTCACAGCAGCTTTCTGCGTCGCAGCGGCGGAGCGCGACGACCTTCGACCGGGGGATCGGCGAGGGACTGTCGGTGACCTGGGTGTTGACCGGGCTGGCCATGGCCGGCAGCTCAGCGTCGCACGGAGCCCTGGAACTGACTGTCGCTGGCGTTGCGGCGGGCATCACGGCATACCTGTCCGAAGACCGGCGTCGCGCTGGCTGGGTCAGCGGGGTGCTGCTCACCGTGGCCTCATGGATCCGCTTGGCGGACAACAACGTCGAGGCCGTTGAGTGGTACACACTCCCGGCCGCCGCTGCGCTGCTGGTCTATGGGGTTCGTCGACTGCGCCGCGACCCCGGCGCGTCGTCCTGGCGCTGCCTCGCACCGGGAATGGCACTCGCCCTGGTCCCGTCCCTGTCGGTGGCCCTGGAAGAGCCCACCACGTGGCGCGGGCTGATCGTGGGTCTCGCCTCGGTGGCTCTCGTGGCGCTTGGTGTGCGGCTCAGGTTCGCTGCGCCGTTCGCGCTTGGCGTCGCGGCGACCGCACTGTTGGCGCTGCGAAACATCTGGCCGGTCGCAGCGTTCATCCCGCGCTGGAGCCTTCTCTTCCTCATCGGCGGGGTGCTGCTGTGGGCGGGGATGACGTGGGAGTCGCGGGTCAACGACGTGCGAACGGCCAGCCGGTACGTCCGAGGACTGCGCTGATCACTCATAGAGTGAGGCTGTGGCCGACCCGTCGTCATACCGCCCCAGACCGGGGGAGATCCCTCTGGACGCCGGCGTCTACCGTTTCCGGGACGCCGATGGCCGGGTCATCTACGTCGGCAAGGCCAAGTCGCTGCGCTCGCGTCTGTCGTCCTACTTCCAGGACATCTCGGCGCTTCACCCTCGCACCCGATCGATGGTCACGGCCGGTGCCAGCGTCGAATGGACAGTCGTGTCCAACGAGGTCGAGGCCTTGCAGCTGGAGTACTCCTGGATCAAGGAGTACGACCCGCGCTTCAACGTCAAGTACCGCGACGACAAGTCCTACCCCTACCTCGCCGTCACCATGGGTGAGGAGTTCCCCCGCGCTCAGGTGATGCGAGGAGCCAAGCGCAAGGGGACACGATACTTCGGTCCCTATGCCCAGGCGTGGGCGATCCGCGAGACGCTCGACCAGCTGCTGCGAGTCTTCCCCATGCGCACCTGTAGCAGCGGTGTCTTCAAACGTGCCGGGCAGGTCGGCCGGCCGTGTCTGCTCGGCTACATCGACAAGTGCTCCGCTCCTTGCGTCGGCCGGGTCAGCGCCGAGGAGCACCGGGTGATCGCCGAGGACTTCTGCGACTTCATGGCCGGCAACACCGGGAGATTTGTCAAGCGTCTTGAAGCCCGTATGGCGGCCGCCGCTGCCAGGCTCGACTACGAGCAGGCGGCCCGGATGCGAGACGATATCGGGGCCTTGACCAGGGCGCTGGAGAAGTCGGCCGTGGTGCTGGCCGATGCGACCGATGCCGACGTGTTTGCCCTTGCCGACGACGAGCTCGAGGCTGCGGTTCAGGTGTTCCACGTCCGCGGCGGACGGGTTCGCGGTCAGCGCGGCTGGGTGGTCGAGCGTGGCTCCGAGGACGCGGAAGACCTGTCCTCGGTGGTCGAGCACCTCCTGCAACAGGTCTACGGCGGTGAGTCGCCCGAAGGAGTCCCGCGCGAGGTGCTGGTCCCCTTCCTGCCGCCGGATCCGGTGCATATGAGCCAGTGGCTCGCGAGTCTGCGGGGCGCCCAGGTCGACCTGAGGGTGCCCCGGCGCGGCGACAAGCGGGCGCTGATGGAGACGGTCAGGCGCAACGCGGAGCAGTCCCTGGTTCGACACAAGGTGACCCGCGCCGGTGACCTGACGGCACGGAGCGTTGCGCTGCAGGAGCTCCAGGAAGGGCTCGATCTGGTCAGCGCGCCGTTGCGGATCGAGTGCTTCGACATCAGCCACGTACAGGGCACCAATGTCGTGGCGTCCATGGTCGTCTTCGAGGATGGACTGCCACGCAAGGCCGAGTACCGCCGGTTCATCGTCAGGGGAGCGGTGGGTCAGCCGGGCGAGGACAGCCCGCAGATGGACGACACGGCAGCCATGCGCGAGGTGCTGACCCGCCGGTTCAAGCGCTATCTCGACGACCGGGCCGAAGCCAGCGACATCGAAGGCGTGGCGTACGAGGTCGCGGCGGAGCCGGGTCCGAGCCGGATCGATCCCGACACGGGCAAGCCGCGGCGATTCGCCTACCCGCCGAACCTCGTTGTGGTCGACGGTGGCCTGCCCCAGGTAAATGCCGCCCGTTCTGCGTTGGCGGAGCTCGGGATCGACGACGTCGCCCTGGTCGGACTGGCCAAACGACTGGAGGAGGTGTGGCTCCCCGGACAGTCGTTCCCCGTCATCCTTCCGCGCACCAGTGAAGGCCTCTACCTCCTGCAGAGGGTCAGGGATGAGGCGCACCGGTTCGCCATCACGTTCCACCGTGAACGGCGGTCAAAGGCCATGACGACGAGTGTGCTCGACGGCATCCCCGGCCTTGGCGATAGCCGTCGCAAGGCTCTGCTGCGACACTTCGGCTCGGTCAAGAAGCTCAAAGAGGCCTCAATTGACCAGATTCGCGAAGTTCCGGGCATAGGCACCGTTCTTGCTGACACCATTCAGGTACATCTGCACGATTCGGCGACCCAGACCGCCCCGCCTGTCGACATGACTACGGGCGAGGTGCTGGCATGACAGTGACTTCTTGCGTGACAGGCCATGTTTGACCAGCGAATGCCGACGAGACAACGAGGACAGCGATGACGTCTGGTACATCTGGCCCCGATGTGGCCGAGCTGGTCATCCTCACCGGCATGAGCGGCGCCGGTCGCAGCACGGCGGCCAACGTTCTGGAGGACCTCGGCTGGTACGTCGTCGACAACCTCCCGCCGCAGATGATGCTGCCCATGGTCACGCTGACCGCTGCGCACTCGGAAGAAGCCATCATCAAGCTCGCGGCGGTGATCGATGTCCGCAGCCGCAGGTTTTTCACCGCCTTCCGTGAGTCGATGGAGTCCCTGCGACAAGTGGGCTGGGAGCCGAGGGTGATCTTCGTCGACGCCACCGACGAGGCGCTGGTCCGACGGTTCGAGAGTGTGCGCCGACCTCACCCGTTGCAAGGGACAGGACGGATGCTGGACGGCATCATCCACGAGCGCGAGATGCTGGGGGACCTGCGCGCCGAGGCCGACGTCCTGATCGACACGTCCGGCCTCAATGTCCACCAGCTCTCGGCCAAGGTGTCCCAGATCTTCGCCAGCTCGGGCGGCCCACGGCTGCGCCTCGCCGTCATGTCCTTCGGCTTCAAGTACGGGATTCCGCTGGATGCCGACCTCGTCTTCGACATGCGCTTCCTGCCCAACCCGTTCTGGATCCCGGAGCTGCGGCCCCTGAACGGCACCGAGCCGGCAGTGTCCAAGTACGTCATGAGCAGGCGGGGTGCCAAGGAGTTCGTCGACCGCGTGGTCGAGCTGATGGCGCCGATGACTGACGGCTACCAACGCGAGGGACGGCGTTATGTGACCCTTGCCGTGGGCTGCACCGGTGGCAAGCACCGCTCCGTCGCCGTTGCCGAAGAGCTCGCGGCCAGGCTGAACGGCGACGACGTGGGCACGATCCTGGTCCACCGCGATCTGGGGCGCGAGTGACCCGACCTGCCGTCGTTGCCCTCGGCGGCGGGCACGGGCTAGCTGCTTCGCTCACGGCGCTGCGGCTGGTCACCGACCGGATCACGGCGGTGGTCACGGTCGCCGACGACGGCGGCTCCAGTGGACGGCTGCGTGACGAGTTCAACGTCCTCCCGCCGGGAGACCTGCGGATGGCCCTGGCCGCGCTGTGCGATGACACCGAATGGGGTCATCAGTGGAGCGACGTCCTCCAGCACCGGTTCGACGGCGATGGTCAGCTCGCCGGGCACGCCGTCGGCAACCTGCTGATCGTCTCGCTGTGGGACCTGCTCGGGGACCCAGTGCGCGGTCTGGATCTGGTCGGCCGGTTGCTGAACGCCCGCGGTCGGGTGCTGCCGATGGCCGCGGTGCCACTCAACATCGAAGCCAGCGTCATGGGCGCGGACCCCACCCGACCGCTCGAGATCACGACGGTTCGCGGTCAGGTGGAGGTCGCCACCACCCGGGGCCGCGTCATGGCAGTGCAGCTCAAACCCGAGGAGCCGCCCGCGTGTGACGAAGCGGTCGTGGCCATCCGAGCTGCCGACTGGGTGATCCTGGGGCCTGGTTCCTGGTTCACCTCGGTCATGCCGCATCTGCTGGTTCCCGGCGTCCGCGACGCTCTCCTGGACACGCGGGCCAAGCGCATCCTGACCCTCAACCTCGTGATGCACACCCGTGAGACTGCGGGCCTCTCGGCCGCGAACCACCTCGAGGTGCTGGCCGCACACGCCCCCGACCTCCATCTGGACGTCGTTCTCGCCGACTCTGACGTCGTCGAGGACGAGTCGTTGATGCGTCGCGTTGCCGAAACTATGGGGGCGGAGCTGGTCCTGGCCCGCGTGAGCGACAATGCGCAGCAAGGTCACCATGACTCCCTGCGGCTTGCTGCGGCGTACCGCGACATCATTGGCTGACGGACGTTCCACCTATCTGACTTGGAGGTACGACCGTGCGCGTCGCGTTGCTGTCCTATCGCAGCAAGCCTCACTGCGGTGGTCAAGGGGTCTATGTCCGCCACCTCAGCCGCGAGCTCGTCGCGCTCGGGCACACCGTCGAGGTCTTCTCCGGACAGCCGTACCCCGACCTCGATCCGGGCGTGGTGCTGACCAAGGTCCCAAGCCTCGACCTGTATCGCGAGTCGGACCCGTTCCGCACGCCCGCCCGACGCGAGTTCCGCGATGTCATCGACGTCCTCGAGGTGGCAACGATGTACACCGCCGGATTTCCCGAGCCGCTGACCTTCAGCCTCCGTGTGGCCCGGTTGCTCAGGAATCGCGCCGCTGACTTCGATGTCGTCCACGACAACCAGACGCTGGGCTATGGCTTGCTTCGGAAGCTCGCAGGCGGGCTGCCTCTGGTGTCGACGATCCACCACCCGATCGCCATCGACCGCCGCACCGATCTTGCGGCCGCGGATGGCTGGAAGCGTCGGCTCGGCCTGCTGCGGTGGTACGGCTTCCTGACCATGCAGGGCAGGGTGGCCCGCAGGTTGCCCTGCATCCTGACCGTCTCGCACTCCTCGGCGCACGACATCGTGACCGAGTTCGGGGTTGACCCCGGGCGGGTCGAGGTCATTCCCCTGGGCGTGGACCCCGAGGTGTTCCGGCTGCCAACCCTGCCACGGGTGCCCGGACGCGTGGTGGCCATGGCCAGCGCCGACACTCCGATGAAAGGCATCTCCACCTTGTTGGAGGCCTTTGCCAAGCTCGCAACGGAACGAGATCTCGAGCTCGTTCTGGTCACAAAGCCGACCCCGGGCGGCGTGACCGAGACCCTGGTGGAGGACCTGGCCATCACCGACTCCGTCCGTTTCGTCAACGGCATCAGCGACGTTGAGCTGGCCGAGCTGATCGGTTCCGCTGAGATCGCCTGTGTTCCTTCGCTCTACGAAGGCTTTTCGCTGCCGGCCGTCGAGGCAATGGCTTGCGGTACGCCCTTGGTGGTCAGTCGAGGAGGGGCGATCCCTGAGGTCGTCGGTGAGGACGGTCTCTGTGCAGACCTCGTAACGCCCGGTGACGTGGGCGAGCTGACCAAGGCGCTCGGTGCCCTGCTCGATGATCCCGCGCGACGACAGGCGATGAGCCGGGCCGGACGTCGTCGGGCACTCGAGCGGTACAGCTGGCATTCCGTCGCGGTAGCGACCGCGATCGCCTACGAACGCGTCATGGTCAAGGCACGCATCGATACAGGCGGGCGCGTCGATACCCGAAGGGATACCACCCTTGCTCACCGTTGACTTTGACCGAATGGGTTTACAACCCGGCGACCGGGTTCTGGATCTCGGTTGTGGCGCCGGGCGCCACGCGTTCGAGCTCTATCGCCGTGGCACACGTGTGGTCGCCCTGGACCAGGACGAGACCGAGCTGTCCGCTGTCGCCGCGATCTTCCAAGCCATGCGGGAGGCGGGGGAGGCCGGCGAGTCGGGCGCTGGAGGCAGCGCAGAGTCCATGCCCGGTGATGCGCTGAAGCTGCCGTTCCCCGACGGTCACTTCGACCACGTGGTGGCCGCCGAGATTCTCGAGCACATCCCCGATGACGAGCTGGCGATGGCCGAGCTGGCACGGGTCCTGCGACCGGGGGGCACCGCAGCGGTGACCGTGCCGCGATACCTCCCGGAGAAGATCTGCTGGGCGTTGTCCGATGCCTACCACGAGGTCGAAGGCGGCCACGTCCGCATCTATACCGGGGATGAGCTCGTCGACAAGCTTGTGAGGGCAGGGCTGGTGGCCGTCGGTACGGACCACGTACACGGGCTGCATGCGCCGTACTGGTGGCTGAAATGTGCTGTCGGCGTTGACAATCAGGACCACCCGTTGCCGAAGCTGTACCACCGGATGCTGGTATGGGACATCGTGTCCAAGCCATGGCTGACCCGCTTCGCCGACCGGCTGCTCAATCCCCTCATCGGCAAGAGCCTCGTGGTCTACCTGCGCAAGCCTGCGATCGCCAGTGCGGTTGCCTGACGTGCCGTCGCTGGCGGGGGTGCTGACCAGCGACCAGGTTGCGAGCACCGCGTCGGCGATCGCTGCCGTCCAGGAACCTTGCGGCGCCATCCCGTGGTTCGCCGGCGGACATACGGACGTGTGGGACCACGTGGAATCTGCGATGGCGCTGACGGCGGCCGGTCGCCACACCGAGGCCGACCGGGCTTACGGCTGGCTCCTGGGCACCCAGCGCATTGATGGCTCCTGGCCCATCCGCATCGAGCAGGGCACGGTGACCGACCATGGGTCGGACGCCAACTTCTGTGCCTACATCGCGACCGGCATCTGGCATCGCTGGCTGGTGACCGCCGACCACCGCGCGATGGCTCAGGCGTGGCCGGCGGTCAAGGCTGCGTTGGGGTTCGTGGTGGCGCTGCAGCGCCCGCGCGGCGAGATTGTGTGGGCACGTGGACCGGGGGGCCTGCCGGTTCGGACTGCGCTCCTGGCCGGTTCCTCGAGCATCTACCTGAGCCTGCGTTGCGGGCTGGCACTCGCCGAGCTGATGGGGGAGTCGCAACCGGACTGGGAGCTGGCCGCGGGGCTGCTGGGCCACGCTTTGCGGCTCCATCCCGAAGCATTCGAGCGCAAGGACCGCTTCTCGATGGACTGGTACTACCCCGTGCTCGCAGGCCCGCTCACCGGCGGCATGGCCATGGCGCGGCTCGACCAGCGCTGGGACGACTTCGTGGTGCCCGGTCTGGGCGCCCATTGTGTCGATGACCACCCTTGGGTCACCGGGGCGGAGACCTGCGAGCTCGCGCTCGCACTCGACGTCGTGGGCGACCGGGACCGCGCTGTGGCGATGGTCTCCTCGATGCACCACCTGCGCGAGGACGGTGGTGCCTACTGGACCGGGTACGTCTACGCCGATGGCGTCCGCTGGCCGGTCGAACAGAGCAGCTGGACCGCGGCCGCAGTGATCTTGGCGGTCGACGCCCTCAGCAACGCCACTGGCGGAGCGGGGCTCTTCCGAGGTGAGGGTCTACCACAGATCCAGGACATCCTCGGAGATGACTGCGGTTGCCGTGATGCAGGACCATCAGCCGACCGGGTCGCCTGCCTCGCCACGGACACGCTCCAGAACGCGAAGTGAACCCACGGCTCCTCGTTCCTCGAAGGTGCCGCTGTCCAGCGCCCGTCTGAAGATCCGGTATGGCGCCCGTCCGCCGTCCGCCGGATCCGGGAACACGTCGTGGATGAGCAGTCGACCACCGGCCCGGACCCACCTTGCCCACCCGTTGTAGTCGTTCTGTGCGGCGTCGTCGGTGTGCCCGCCATCAATGAAAAGCATTGCCAATGCTGTGTTCCAGAGCGCTGCGACGGTGGTTGAACGCCCGACGATCGCGACGACGTGCTCCTCGAGACCGGCGCCGGCCAGCGTCTCCCGAAAGCGACCAAGAGTGTCAAACCGGTTGAACCGGGGGTCGACCAACGTGGCGTCGTGGTACTCCCAGCCGGGTTGGTGCTCCTCGGAGCCGAGGTGATGGTCGACCGTGAGGACGGTGCCGCCGACGAGTGAGGCCGCAGCGCCCAGATAGATCGCCGACTTGCCGCAGTAGGTGCCGATCTCCAGGGCCGGGCCGTGGAGCAGTGCGGCGCAGGCCTGGTTGAACAGCTCGGTTCCCTCGTCGGCAGGCATGAATCCGGTTGCCTCGTCGGCGGCTCTCCGGAGCGCGGCAGGCATCGTGAAGCTGGAACGCATGGCATCTTCCTGACATCGGCGGGCCGTTTCACGGATCAACGTAGCCGTCGAAATGATGCGCGCAAGGTCACATCCAAGTGACTGGCAGACTGAGTTGCGGGCGAGTGGCAGGATGGCGCGCATGGCGATGACGGCGAAGGTCAAGGACGAGCTGAGTCGGCTGACGGTGTCGAAGCCCTGCTGTCGCAAGGCTGAGGTGGCGGCAACGTTGCGGTTTGCCGGGGGGCTGCACATCGTCGCGGGTCGGATCGTCGTGGAGGCCGAGCTCGATACCGCTTCGGCGGCACGCAGGCTGCGCAAGGACATCGCCGACATCTACGGCCACCGCAGCGAGATCCTGGTGCTGGCCGCAGGGGGACTCCGGCGCGGCAGTCGCTATGTCGTCCGCGTCGTCCAGGACGGTGAGGCACTGGCTCATCAGACAGGGCTGATCGATAGCCGTGGTCGCCCGGTGCGTGGACTGCCCCCACGGGTGGTCAGCGGATCGGTTTGTGATGCCGAGTCCGCTTGGCGCGGCGCCTTTCTTGCTCACGGATCCCTGACCGAGCCCGGACGGTCCTCAGCTCTCGAGATCACCTGCCCCGGCCCCGAAGCCGCGCTCGCGCTGGTGGGTGCGGCACGGCGAATGGGCACCCAGGCCAAGGCGCGCGACGTGCGCGGGGTGGACCGCGTGGTCATCCGCGACGGAGACGCGATCGGCGCCATGCTGACCAGGCTCGGCGCCCACGATGCGGTGATGGCGTGGGAGGAGCGTCGCATGAGGCGCGAGGTGCGGGCGACCGCCAACCGACTGGCCAACTTCGACGACGCCAACCTGCGCCGTTCCGCCCGTGCAGCCGTTGCGGCCGGTTCCCGGGTTGAGCGTGCGTTGGAGATCCTGGGCGATGGCGTCCCCCAGCACCTGCTCGAGGCCGGCCGGCTCCGCCTCAAGCACAAGGAGGCCAGCCTCGAAGAGCTCGGCCAGCTTGCTGAGCCGCAGATGACCAAGGACGCTGTGGCCGGCCGAATCCGTCGTTTGCTGGCCATGGCAGACAAGCGGGCGAGCAGCCTGGGCATCGCGGGCACGGATGCCAACCTCACCGCCGACATGCTCGACGCGTAGGCCGCCCAGCGGTTCTCGTCTCTTCAAGGTGACTGTTCTTGTCACCCGCCAGGTCCCGCCAGGAGGCCCGTTTTCGCCTCCATCCCGCCATCCCTTAGGCTCATGTTGACGTACCCGGCGTGCGGTCAGGCCGCACCGACATCCCTGTCAAGACAGGCGAGACAGTGCTGCTTCGGCAGACGAAGAAGGGCAAGAACATGACTGTTCGCGTTGGAATCAATGGCTTTGGCCGCATCGGCCGCAACTTCTACCGGGCCCTGCTGGCCAGTGGCGCCGACATCGAGGTGGTGGGCGTCAACGACTTGACGGACACGAAGACCCTCGCGCACCTGCTCAAGTACGACAGCATCCTCGGCCGACTCGGCAAGGACGTCGTCGCAGGCGAAGGCGAGATCACCGTCGCTGGCAAGGGCAGCTTCCCGGTCTTCGCCGAGCGCGACCCTGCGAACCTCCCGTGGGCCAAGGTGGGCGCCGACGTCGTCATCGAGTCGACCGGCTTCTTCACCGACGCGGCCAGCGCCGGCAAGCACCTCACCGCAGGCGCCAAGAAGGTCATCATCTCCGCGCCGGCAAAGGGCGAGGACCTCACCGTCGTCATGGGCGTCAACCACCTGGACTACGACCCAGCGACGCACCACATCATCTCCAACGCCTCGTGCACCACGAACTGCCTGGCGCCGATGGCCAAGGTCATCGACGACGCGTTCGGCATCGAGCGTGGCCTGATGACGACGATCCACGCCTACACCAATGACCAGAACGTCCTCGACTACCCGCACAAGGACCTGCGCCGCGCTCGCGCCGCTGCCCTGAACATGATCCCGACCACGACCGGAGCAGCCAAGGCCATCGCCCTGGTCATGCCGCAGCTCAAGGGCAAGCTCGACGGCTACGCGATGCGCGTGCCTCTGCCGACGGGGTCGGCCACCGACCTGACCGTCCAGCTGGAGACCGCGGCCACCAAGGAAGAGATCAACGCCGCCATCAAGGCTGCGGCCGAGGGCCCGCTGAAGGGGATCTTGTCCTACACCGAGGACCCGATCGTCTCGACGGACATCGTCACCGACCCGGCATCGTGCATCTTCGACTCCGGCCTGACCTACGTCAACGGCAACATGGCCAAGGTCGTCGGCTGGTACGACAACGAGTGGGGCTACTCCTGCCGCCTCGTCGACCTGATCACGTACGTCGGCAAGACGCTCTGAGCACCCGATGAAGACCGCACTCGACCTGATCGCGGCCGGTGACCTGCGCGGCAAGCGGGTCTTGGTCCGTTGTGACCTGAACGTCCCGCAGGACGCCGACACGACCATCACCGACGACGGTCGGGTGCGGGCTTCGTTGCCTACCATCAAGGCTCTGAGCGAGGCGGGCGCACGCGTTGTCGTGTGCGCCCACCTCGGCAGGCCCAAGGGGGCACCCGAGGCCAAGTATTCCCTGGCGCCCGTTGCCCAGCGGCTCCAGGAGCTCCTCGGCGCACCTGTCGCCTTCGCCACCGACACGGTGGGAGAGTCCGCCCGGTCCACTGTCGCGGGACTGGCGGACGGGCAGGTAGCGCTGCTGGAGAACCTGCGGTTCAACGTCGGCGAGACGTCCAAGGACGATGCCGTGCGTGGTGCCTTCGCTGACGAGCTTGCTTCTCTTGCAGATGTTTTCGTCAGCGACGGATTCGGCGTCGTGCACCGCAAGCATGCCAGCGTGTATGACGTCGCGCAGCGACTGCCGCACGCCATCGGGGGGCTCGTCCAGGCCGAGATCGAGGTGCTCAAGCGCCTCACCGAGTCGCCTGAACGGCCGTTCGTGGTGGTGCTCGGTGGCGCCAAGGTGTCCGACAAGCTGGGCGTGATCGAGAGCTTGCTCAAGCTCGCCGACACCGTGCTCATCGGCGGCGGGATGAGCTACACCTTCCTGGCGGCGCAGGGGTACGAGGTTGGCAAGAGCCTCCTCGACGCCGACCGCCTGGAGCTGGTGAAGGGCTATCTCGGACAGGCGCAGGAGCGCGGAGTCGAGATCGTCCTGCCGACCGACGTAGTGGTTGCGGCGGAGTTCTCCCCTGACGCGGCGCACAAGATCGTGCCGGCCGACCAGATCCCGCCCGACATGGAGGGCATGGACATCGGCCCGGCGACGCGCGAGACCTTTGCGGCCAAGATCGCCGGCGCTCGAACGGTGTTCTGGAACGGTCCTGTGGGCGTCTTCGAGATGGCGGCGTTTGCCGAGGGCAATATGGCAGTCGCGCGGGCGGTGGTCGCGGCGACCAAGGCCGGTGCGCTGACGGTCATCGGCGGCGGCGACTCGGCAGCGGCAGTACGTCAGTTCGGTTTTTCCGACGATCAGTTCGGGCACATCTCGACCGGCGGAGGTGCCAGCCTTGAGTACGTCGAGGGCAAGGTTCTCCCCGGTCTCACAGTTCTGGAGGACTGAAACCTCATGGCAACCAGCAACCGCACCCCGCTCATGGCGGGCAACTGGAAGATGAACCTCGACCATCTCCAGGCCACCCACCTGGTCCAGAAGCTTGACTGGACCCTTCGCGATGCCAAGCACGACTACGGCGCGGTCGAGGTGGCCGTTCTGGTGCCGTACACCGACCTGCGCAGCGTCCAGACGCTCATCGAGGGCGACAAGCTCTTGCTGAAGCACGGGGCGCAGGACCTGTCGGTGCATGATTCCGGCGCATATACCGGTGAGATCTCGGGCGCGTTCCTTTCCAAGCTCGGCTGCACCTATGTCGCGGTCGGCCACAGCGAGCGCCGGCAGCACCACGCTGAGGATGACACCGTGGTGGCCGCGAAGGTCAAGGCGGCATACAGGCACGAGCTGACCCCCATCCTGTGTTGCGGCGAGGGCCTCGAGGTGCGCAAGGAGGGACGCCAGGTTGAGCACGTGCTTGCGCAGATCGACGCGGCCCTGGACGGTGTCACCCCCGAGCAGGTGCGCTCGATCGTCATCGCCTATGAGCCGATCTGGGCGATCGGCACGGGCGAGGTGGCGACCCCGGCGGACGCGCAAGAGGTCTGTGCCGCCATCCGCACGAGGTTGGCCGAGCTCTACTCCGGCGACACGGCGGATGGCATCCGCATCCTGTACGGGGGCTCGGTCAAGGCAAGCAACGTGGCCGCGATCATGGCCCAGACCGACGTCGACGGCGCACTGGTTGGAGGCGCCTCGATCGTGGCCGACGATTTCGTGTCGATCTGCCGCTACCGCGACCACATCACCGCCAGCTGAACGACCAACGTACGGAGCCCACGCCGCTGACAGTGAGTCGGGGCGTGGGTGCGAAGGCCGTCAGGTAGTGTTTGTCCTTGGCCGTGCTACGTGCGACCGACTGATGCCGAACGAGATTGGGTCTTACTTTCGTGAATGCCGTGAAGATCGGGCTGCAGGTGCTGTTGGTCATTGGCGGTCTGCTGCTGACCCTGTTGGTTCTGCTGCACAAAGGCAAGGGCGGTGGCCTCTCCGAGATGTTCGGCGGCGGCATGTCCAGCACTATGAGCGGTTCGTCGGTCGCCGAACGGAACCTTGACCGGTTCACCGTTGCACTGGGCCTGGTCTGGGGTGCCGCCATCGTCGGACTTCAGCTGATCGAGCGGTTCGGCAGCTAGCCCACCCATGCCCGCCTGGCCGGGCTGACGTGAACTCCAAGGAGCAACATCGTGGCAAGTGGCAACGCGATCAGGGGTAGCCGAGTCGGCGCCGGCCCGATGGGTGAGGCCGAGCGTGGCGATGCCGCCCCTCGCGTCGACATCTCGTACTGGTGCAGCAACGGTCACGAGACATCTCCCAGCTTTGCCGAGGAGGCCGGTCTGGCAGTTCCCGAGATCTGGGACTGCCCGCGCTGCGGTCTTCCTGCCGGTCAGGACCAGGCCAACCCGCCGGCCGCGAACCACAACGCGCCGTACAAGACCCACCTGGCCTATGTGAAGGAACGACGCAGCGAGACCGATGGTCAGGCCATCCTCGACGAGGCACTGCAGTCGCTACGTGACCGCGGACTGATCAACTAGCAGCCGCGGTCGGGTCAGCGGCTGGCCAGACGGATCAGCGGCTTGGGCACGTAGGTCGCTGCGTCCTGGTCCAGCAGCCACGTGGTGGACCGTAGGCCGCTCACGCCGGCTGCCGGCGCCTGCAGCTCACCAGCCCCAGAGAGGGCCAGACCGACAGCGCCGGCCTTGGCCGCGCCTGAGACCAGGAACCACACGTCGCGTGCGGCGCACAAGCTTGGGAACGTCATGGACACCCGCAGGGGTGGCGGTTTGGGTGCCCCGTGAACGCCGATCACTGAGGCCTCGCGCTCATGCAGGGCGGGGTGTTCGGGGAACAACGAGGCCACATGGGCATCCGGTCCCACGCCGAGCATCAGCACGTCGAACTCGGGGACGTCGCGCCCGCGTGGTGCGGCAGCCGCGAGCTCCTCGGCGTAATGGGCGGCTGCCTTGTCAACATCGAGCCCGTACGGTCCGTCGGCGGCGGGCATCGCGTGCACGCGGGCAGGATCAAGGGGCACGGTGTCGAGCAGGGCCAGACGTGACTGCGTCTCGTTGCGCTCGGGGTCTCCGGCCGGCAGAAAGCGTTCGTCGCCCCACCAGACGTTCAGGCGGCGCCAGTCGATGGCGTCCTTGGCCGCGGAATGACCCAGCGAGACCAACACCGCCGACCCCATGGAGCCGCCGGTGAGGACAACGTCGGCCTCTCCTCGAGAGGACTGCGCGTCCACGATGGCGGTGACCAGCCGAGCCGCGGCCGCGTCGGCCAGGACACGCTTGTCGTGATGGACGACGACCATGGGTGCGCGGCTCACGAGGGATCGTTCCCCTTTCGGGACCGAGGAGGTGTTGTCTTCTTTGTGGTGCCGTTCTTCGTGGTGCTGTTCTCCGTGGTGCCGTCCAACCGGGCCAGCCCCTTGGTCAGGGTCTCTTCATAGATCTCGTCGGGGTCCAGCCGACGCAGCTCGTCCGCCAGACACTCGGCCAGCTCTCGGCGCCCCAGGCTGATCCGGCGGACCGGTTGACCCGGCTGGGCCATGGTCGCCACGGAGCCATGAGGACGCACGATGTCGATGTTTCCGCTGCGGCGCTCAAGCCGGACGCTCGTCATACCGGTGCCGGCGCTGGTGCGTCCGCGCGTCACCGGGCACTTGAGCGCCTCGGCCAGCCATCCGGCCATCAGGTCGACGGAGGGCGAGTCGCTGGCCCCGGTCACTGTCGCTGCGATGACAGGCTCGTATGGCGGCTGGTCCAGGGTCGCGGCCAGCAGGCCACGCCACAGCGTGATCCGGGTCCAGGCCAGGTCCGTGTCACCGGGCTGGTAGCTGTCCGCGCGACGCTGCAGCTCCTTGCGCGGGTTGCCGACCTCGGCCGCATCGGTGATCCGCCGCTGAGCCATCTGCCCGATCGCGGATGCTGAGACGTCAGGGGGGGCTGACTTTGGCCACCAGGCGACCACGGGGGAGTCAGGAAGCAGCAAGGGGACCACGACGCTGTTGCCGTGTGGGACGAGCGCTCCATGGGTTCGAAGGACGATCACCTCGCTGGCTCCCGCGTCGCCACCGACGCTGATCTGGGCGTCAAGCCGGCCGGCGCCAGCTTTGGTGCCGCTGAGCAGCGCGATGATGCGGCAGGGGTGTTGGCGGCTGGCGTCATTGGCCGCTTCGATCGCCTCGTTGGCCGCTTGGGTCTCGTCGGCCACGATGATCAGGGTGAGCACGCGGCCCAGTGCCACGGCGCCCACGTCGTTGCGCAGGGTGACGAGCTTGCGGCTAACAGCCGAGGTCGTGGTGTCGGGAAGGTCGACGATCATGGCTTCCTCCAGGCGCGTCCATCGCGGCGCATCATGTCGTCGGCGCTGTCAGGGCCCCAGCCACCGGCAGGGTAGGGGTCGGGGCGCCCATGCTTGGTCCAGAACGCCTCTATCGGGTCAAGGATCCGCCAGGCCAGCTCCACCTCTTCGTGGCGGGGGAACAGCGGTGGATCACCGAGCAGAACGTCGAGGATGAGCCGCTCGTAGGCCTCGGGGCTGGACTCGGTGAAGGCGACGCCGTAGCCGAAGTCCATGGTGACGTCGCGCACCTCCATGGCTGATCCGGGCACCTTCGAGCCGAATCGCATCGTGATGCCCTCGTCGGGCTGGATGCGGATCACGATCGCGTTCTGGCCGAGCTCCTCGGTGGCGGTCTCCGTGAACGGCAGGTGCGGGGCGCGCTTGAAGACCACAGCGATCTCGGTGACACGCTTGCCCAGGCGTTTGCCGGTGCGCAGGTAGAAGGGGACTCCCGCCCACCGACGGGTATCGATCTCGAGCTTCAGCGCGGCATACGTCTCTGTGGTGGAGCTCGCTTTGACGCCGTCCTCGTCGACGTAGCCGACGACCAGCTCGCCGCCCTGCCATCCCTCGACGTACTGACCCCGCGCGGTGGACTTTGACAGATCCCGGGGCAGTCGCACCGCCGAGAGGACCTTTGCCTTCTCGGCGCGCAGGTCGTGCGCCTGGAACGAGACCGGCTCTTCCATCGCGGTCAGTGCCAGCAGCTGGAGCAGGTGGTTCTGGATGACGTCACGTGCAGCGCCGATGCCGTCGTAGTATCCCGCGCGGCCGGCGATCCCGATGTCCTCGGCCATCGTGATCTGCACGTGGTCGACGTAGTTGGCGTTCCACAAGGGCTCGAAGATCTGGTTGGCAAAGCGCAGCGAAAGAAGGTTCTGAACCGTCTCCTTGCCCAGGTAGTGGTCGATCCGGAAGATCGAGCCCGAGTCAAAGACTGCCCCGACGATCGCGTTCAGCTCACGCGCGCTCTTGAGGTCGTGGCCGAATGGCTTCTCGATGACGACCCGACGCCACGCGCTCTCCTCGGAATGGTTCAGCCCACTGCGGTGCAGCTGCTCGCACACGGTGGGGAAGAACTCCGGTGGGATCGAGAGGTAGAAGGCGTGGTTGCCACCTGTGCCGCGCTCCGAGTCGAGCTCTTCCACGGTCTCGCGAAGGAGGTCGAAAGCCTTGGGGTCTTCGAACGTGCCTTGTACGAAACGGATTCCCTTGGACAGGTTCTGCCACACCTCTTCACGGAAGGGTGTGCGGGAATGTGCGCGGACCGCTTCAAGGACGATCTTGCGGAAGTCCTCATGCACCCAGTCGCGGCGTGCGAACCCGACCAGGCTGAAGCCGGGGGGCAGTAGTCCGCGGTTCGCCAGGTCGTAGATGGCCGGCATGATCTTCTTGGTCGCGAGGTCTCCGGTGACGCCGAAGAGCACCAGGGCACAGGGCCCGGCGATCCGCGGCAGACGCTTGTCCCGGGGGTCGCGCAGCGGGTTCATCCCGGACGCAACCCGGGCGGGACTCATTGGGACTCGTTGACAAGTGTCCGGATCAGTTGCGCGAGGCCGGCATCGTGATCGGTGAGGTGCAACCGCAGTACGGGGCGGCCGTGGTCGGCCAGGACCTGTGCGTCGCCGCCGGCCTGCGCAGAGATGAAGTCGCCGAACGTGAACTCCCGGCCGGGGATGGCCAGATCCTCCTGAGGCGCTGCGGTGATCTGCAGGTACACGCCGGTGGCCGGACCACCCTTGTGATACTGCCCGGTGGAGTGCAGGAAGCGTGGGCCCCAGCCGAACGTGGTGGGACGTTTGGTGCGGCCGGCAATCACTCGGCGAGCACCTGCCAGCGGCGCGTCGTCCAGCCTGTCGAGATAGGCCATGATCGCCACGTAGCCATGCTGCGGGTCCAGCACGGAGAACAGCGAGTCCAGCGCACCGGCGACGGTCGTGGCGTCACCGAGCCAGTCACCGCCAAGAGAGCGCACCTCGATGGCGCCATCCGTGAAGGCGGCAGGGGCGGGCTTGACGCTGGTGGCCTCGAGCAGTCCGCGAGCAGCATTCTTGGCGCTCTCCACGTCGGGCTGGTCGAACGGGTTGATCCCGAGAATCCGGCCTGCAACGGCCGTAGCGACCTCCCACAGCAACAGCTGAGCCCCGAGCGAACCGCTGACCCTGACCTCAGAACGGGACGGGTCGGTGGTGGTGTCGGCGACGTCGTCGACGAGTCGGGCCACCGTGATGTCGCCGGCCAGAGAGAGGACCTCAGGGTCGGGGTTGTCAGAGTCACCCTGCACGACGACGGGCAGGACCCCGGTGCCGTTCTTGCCGGTGCTCTCCGCGATGAGCTGCTCAGCCCAGTCGGCGAATCCCGTGATCCAGGAACGGTCGTCGACAAGAACGAGCTTGTCGCGCAAGGGCTCGGTGCCAGCCATGACAGCACCCAGCCGCAGGGCGGGATTCGCCTCGTCGTCGTCGGACAGCAGGTCGGCGACGGACTCGGCCTCGTCCAGCAGGTGCTCGAGGTCGACGCCCGCCAGACCGCTGGGGACGAGACCGAACGCGGTCAGGGCCGAGTAGCGGCCGCCGACATCCGGGTCGGCGTTGATCACGCGATATCCGGCGGCGCGCGCGTTCTTGTCCAGGGGGCTGCCCGGGTCGGTCACGATCACGATTCGCTGGGTCGGGTCGATCCCGGCGCTGGTGAACGCAGCCTCGTAGGCACGACGCTGGGAGTCGGTCTCGATCGTGGATCCGGACTTGCTCGAGACCACGACGACCGTGCGGTCAAGACTCTCGGCGAGGGCGGCGCGCACCGTGTCAGGGTTTGAGGAGTCCAGCACCGTGAGCGGGACACCCGCGGTGGCACAGATGACCTCGGGCGCCAACGACGACCCGCCCATGCCGCAGAGGACGACGTGGTCGACCCCCTGCCCGGCAAGATGGTCACGCAGGGCCGCGACCTCTCCGACGAGGGGCCGTGAGGTGCGACCGAGGGTGACCCAGGACAGCCGGACGGCGGACTCGGACTCGGCCGCGGGACCCCACAACGACGCATCCTTGGCGAACAGCCTGCTCGCGAACCTGTCCGCGACGAGCTGCGGCACGTGCCGGGTGACCGCGTCGGCGGCGGGTCCGACGGCGAGGACGCCCAGAGCCACCGTGGTCATCGTGCGACCTTGGTGAGCTCGACCTGCACGTCGGACAGCAGCTCTTCCCAGGACTTCTCGAACTTGTCGACGCCTTCTTGCTCAAGCACGTCGACGACGTCGGCGTAGGAGATGCCCAGGCGCTCGAGCGAGCCCAGCACGTTCCTCGCGTCGTCGTAGTTGCCCGTCACCTGGTCGCCGATGATCTCGCCATGGTCGGCGACGGCCTGCATGGTCTTGGTGGGCATCGTGTTGACGGTGTTGGCTGCCACGAGGTCCACGACATACATCGTGTCCTTGTATGCCGGGTTCTTGACTCCGGTGGATGCCCACAGCGGGCGCTGTCGGTGCGCGCCTTCGGCCTCGAGGTTCGCCCACCGCGGCGTTGAGAAGACCTCTTCGAAGGCCTGATAGGCCAGCCGCGCGTTGGCAACGCCGGCCTTGCCCTTGAGCGCGGCAGCCTCGTCGGCGCCGATGGCGTCGAGGCGCTTGTCGACCTCGGTGTCGATGCGGCTGACGAAGAAGGACGCGACCGAATGGATCTGCGAGAGGTCCTTGTCATCCAGCCGAGCCTGTTCGAGCCCTGTCAGGAATGCGTTCATCACCCCGCGATAGCGGTCGAGGGAGAAGATCAGCGTGGCATTGACGCTGATGCCTTCGGCCAGAGTCTGCGAGATGGCAGGCAGGCCCTCGACCGTGGCTGGGATCTTGATGAGCACGTTGGGGCGGTCAACGGCCGAGTGGAGCTGCTTGGCCTGTTCCACGGTGTTGATGGTGTCGTGAGCGAGTCGGGGATCCACCTCGATGGAGACTCGACCGTCCTGGCCCCCACTGGCCCGATGGACGGGCAGCAGGATGTCACAGGCGTTACGGACGTCCTCGGTGGTCAGGGCGAACACTGCCTCATCGACGGTCTTTCCCTCGGCGGCAAGCCTCGCGACCTGGTCGCCGTAGGCATCACCCTGCGACAGGGCCGCTGCGAAGATCGACGGGTTGGTGGTCACGCCGACGACACTGCTGTCGTCGACGAGCTCCTGGAGTCTGCCGCTGGTGATCAGCGGGCGGTTCAGGTCGTCGAGCCAGATGGACACGCCCTGTGTGGACAGTTCCTTGAGGTGGTCGGTCATTTCATCGTCCTCAATGTCATCGCCCGCCGGCGGACTGGATGGATTGCTTGGCTGCGGCCACGACGGCAGCAGGGGTGAAACCGAACTCACGGAACAACGTGGACGCGTCGGCAGACGCGCCGTAGTGATCGATGCTGATGATGCGTCCGGCATCGCCGACGACGTCGCGCCATCCCATGGACACTCCCGCCTCGACACTCACCCGGGCCCTGACGTTCGGCGGGAGGACCTCGTCGCGGTAGTCCTGATCCTGGGCGTCGAACCACTCGCGACACGGCATCGACACGACGCGGGTCGAAACCCCTTGGGACTCAAGGGTTTCCCGCGCTTCGATCGCGAGGCTGACCTCGGACCCGGTCGCAATCAGGATGACCGCCGGGCCGGTGCTTGCCGAGCCCTCGGCCAGCACGTATGCGCCCTTGGCCGTCCCTTCGGCCGACCCGAACATCTCGCGGTCGAAGGTCGGCAGCGCCTGCCGCGAAAGGGCAAGACCTGCCGGTCGGTCATTGTGTTCCAGGACCGTGCGCCAGGCCACCGAGGTCTCATTGGCGTCGCCGGGGCGGATGATGTCCAGGCCCGGGATGGCGCGGAGCGCGGCCAGGTGCTCGATCGGCTGATGCGTCGGGCCGTCCTCGCCCAGACCGATGGAGTCGTGGGTCCAGACGAACGTGACGGGCAGCTTCTGGAGCGCGGCCAGTCGAACCGCTGGACGCATGTAGTCCGAGAAGACCAGGAACGTGCCGCCGTAGGCGCGCGTGAGCCCCTCGAGGGTGATGCCGTTGAGGATGCAGCCCATGCCCAGCTCGCGGATGCCGAAGTGCAAGGTCCGGCCGTAGGGGCCGCCCTTGTAGGCGTCTGTCTGCTTGCCGGACGGGATGAAGCTTGGCGCCCCTGCCATCGTCGTGTTGTTGGAGTCGGCCAGGTCTGCCGAGCCGCCCCAGAGCTCGGGCATGACGTCCGCCAGCGCGGACAGGACCGCGCCTGAGGCGGCGCGGGTCGCGATGCCCTTGGGGTCTGCCGGGAAGGTCGGGAAGGCGGCGGCGAAGTTCGGTGGCAGATCCTGTCTGACCAGCCGGTCGAGCAGCGAGGCGCCCTCTGTATGCGAGGCCCGCCAGTCGGCATACCCCTTGTCCCACTCGGCATGCGCGGACGTGCCGCGCTGCATCACCTCACGGGCCCGGGCGAGCACCGCGTCGTCGACGGCGAAGGTCTGTGCCGGGTCGAAACCCAGCAGGGTCTTGGTGGCGGCGATCTCCTGGTCACCCAACGCCGAGCCGTGGGAGGCGCCGGTGTTCCGTTTGGTGGGGGCTGGCCAGGCGATGACGGTCTTGAGGATCACGAGCGTCGGCTTGTCGCTGATCGCGTGGCCGCTCTCGATCGCGGCGAGCAGGGCGTCAATGTCCTCCACATAGCGGTGGGACCCGCCGCTCCAGCTGCTGCGCCAGTCGACGGTGACGACGTGCCAGCCGTAGGCCTCGTAGCGCTTGCCCACGTCCTCGGAGAACGAGATGTTGGTGTCGTCCTCGATGGAGATGTGGTTCTGGTCGTACACGACCGTCAGGTTGCCCAGCTCCTGGTGACCGGCCAGGGCGCTGGCCTCGTGGGACACGCCCTCCATGATGTCGCCGTCGGAGGCGATCACGTAGACACGGTGGTCGAACGGGCTCTCGCCTGGCGCGGCATCGGGGTCCAGCAGGCCCCGCTGCCGGCGCTGGGCCATTGCCATGCCAACGGCCGAGGCGAGCCCAGAACCGAGGGGCCCTGTCGTGATCTCCACGCCCTTGGTGTGATGGACCTCGGGGTGTCCCGGGGTCAGGGAACCCCACGTGCGCAGCGACTTCAGGTCGTCAAGCTCAAGGCCGTATCCCGAGAGGTACAGCTGGATGTACTGCGTCAGGCTCGAGTGGCCGCACGAAAGCACGAACCGGTCACGTCCCAGCCACTGCGGGTCGGCGGGGTCGTGACGCATCACGTTCTGATACAGCAGGTAAGCCAGCGGGGCCAGGCTCATGGCCGTGCCGGGGTGGCCGTTACCGACCTTCTGGACGGAGTCAGCCGCGAGCAGTCGCGCGGTGTCGACGGCTCGAACATCCAGGTCGGTCCAGCCGGCTCGGGTAGCGACCGGAGCGGCGAGCGACGGGTTGCGTCTCCCGCTCGTGCTAGGTGCGATGTCGTTGGCCTCGGTGGTGCTCTGATCAGTCACGGATCGACCCTATCCTTGAGAATGACCTTCGTCCCACCGAGTCCTTCCCGTGGTGCCTCAAGTCAATATGCCCGCGAAATCTGATCGGTGCCTCAGATAAGAATGCCCGCGAAACCGGGCCGGTCAGGAGGCCTTGATCCGGATGCCTTGGCGGACGTCGGGCAGGGCGGTGGGAAAGCTGGCGAGG
>DASRVZ010000208.1:0-4135 GCA_035654835.1 Dermatophilaceae bacterium
TTCGACCTCGCCCGCGATGGCCTCGTTCAGCTCCGCCAAGCCGACGAACCGGCGGTTGCGCAGTATCGCGGCGACCTGGTTCGCGACGAACCGGACGCTGCCCTCCACGACCGGCTTGTCGCGATTATCGCTAATTCGCGATAATCGGGACTATCCCGAGGATTCTGTTATCCCGAGTTCTTGTCGTCAGGAGCGGGCTGGCGCGGCTTCGCGCACCTATTCCTCGGGATAACTATCGGGTGTTTACGTTGACTCATCTCTATTGATTTTCACTTGGAGGTGAGCAAGAGATGAAGGTTTCTTTAGTAGGTGAGCTGATCTTGCAGGCGGATGCTGCAATCAGTGGGCTTGGGTATGCGCCTTCGACGCTCTGGCAGTATCGCTGGGCGTGGTCCCAGTTCGAGTTGTTCTGTTCTCGTGAGGGCGTTGAGGAGCTCACGGACGAAGTCGTGGCTTCGTTTCTGCAGATCGTGGCTGCAGACTACCGGGAAGGGCGGATCAAGGATTGGAAGCGCAAGCTTTTCCGCAAGTCGGCCCTGGTGTTGTCCGAAGTAGCGAAGACGGGCTCTTACCAGTGGGGGCGGTCTCGCCCGACACATTCGAATGATGTACTCGATGCGGTGTTCCGTCCGGTTCAAGAACAATTCGAGGTGTGGCTTAACGGTCAGAGGCTGGCGTCGGCCACGAGAAAATTGTAAAGGGCTATCCATATCGATGCAGTAGATTCAGCTGATCATTTCGCAGTTCGCCACGGCCTGTCGAGCGGATCGACCGCGAGAGTTCCGGGCCAAGAGCGTGGCCCCGGCGGCCTGTGCGGGCGGTCTGCCGGCCGGGGGTTGGCGACGATGTCGAGGTAGCGGATGGGCTTTGCTTCAACTGCCCGCTCCAGGAGCCGGAGGAACAGCAGGCCGCGTTGGCGTGCGGTACGCCGGTTGAACCGGAAGATGAACTCGTCCAGGTAGGACTGCAGATGATCACCTTCGACCGCACCCTGGTGGGTGCCCTCCAGCCACCGCTTGGACAGGCTGAACAGCCGGTGTACGCCGGGCAGCAGTTGATGGGCCTGCAACCCGGAGCGCTTGATGTTGATCGGGTCGTGTTCGTAGTCCGGCCCGGCGAGCGCGTTTGGGTAGCTGGACAGTGCATCGCTGATCACGATGCTGCCGGGGGCGATGTTCGCGGTGATGAACTCGCGTAACGCGTCGCTCTTCGCGCTCGCGATGATCGCCAGCCGGGCTCGGCCGAAGCCGCGCCGATCCTGCGGTGCCCGCTCGATCGCGCCGGCCACGAGTACCTTGCCCGCCGCACCCCGGCCACGTTTGCCGGGCTTGACCCCTCCGATGAACGTTTCGTCCATCTCCACTGCGCCAGAGAGTTTGTCGCGCGCTGGCACGACCATCACATCGCGGTAGCGGTGCAGCATCGCCCACGACGTCTGGTAGCTGCCCAGACCGAGTACCCGGTGCAAGTTCAGCGCGCTGGTGCCCGACTTCGAGGTCATCATCAGCCATGCGGCCTCGAACCACACCGTCAACGGGGTGCGGGTGCCATGAAAGATCGTGCCCGCGGTCACGCTGACCCGACGCTTGCAGCCACCGCAGGAGTACCGCCCGTCGGCCAGCCGCCACGCGACCCCGCTTCCGCAGTGAGGACAGGCGAACCCGTCCGGCCACCGCAGCCAGTCCAAGTAGTCCAGGCACGCCGCATCGTCGGGAAACCACGCCCGTAGGTCGGAGAGCCCACCGGGATAATGCATGCCGACCTTCGGCTCGTCCAACATCATCACAGGCTACTGCATCGATATGGATAGCCCTTTTCGCCAAAGTGCGGCAATGGCAACGAACCACTCGACAAGGCGGCGGCGATCACGCTGCTCAATGCACTCCTGGCCGGCGCGAAAGACTAGGGTTCTGACAGATAATCGGCCGGCAACGCTCTGGCCTTGCGCTCCACCTTGAACCGTTGCCCCCAAAACGGGCCGGAGGTGCCGCGCGCCGTGACGGTGGCCACCTCATACGCCATCGAACACGCGACAAGACTGGCTCCGTTGCGCTCCGCAATATGTCGTGCGACAGCACAGCCGTCCGCACCGCTGACCGCTGCCGCAGAAGCGGCTACGGCCGCGAGATCGGCGGCTGCCGATACTTCATGCTGGAGGCGGATCAGCGCTGTCGCCTGTGCCCCGATGATGGTGCCCAGACACAACATGAATCCGGCCATGAGCGCGTAGACCGTCACCGAACCCCGGTCGCTGCGGCGCCTCACTGTTCCTCATCGGATTGTTCCTCATCGGCCGAGACCGACCGTGCCTTGAGTCTCACCGAACCGACGTGTTTGAACATGGGCAGAGCCATCCGCGACTTCGCCGTCGCCGTCACCGTGATGAAGCCACCGGTCGTCGTGAAGCGCAGCGCCGAGCCAGCCGGTGCGTGTTCCAGGGCGGCACGCTTCGCCTCGGCGGGCGGGTCACCTCGGGCAAGCATGCGTGCTGCCTCGCGGGAAGCATCCACGAGTCGAACCTGGGTCACGCCAAGGGACACGATCCAGAGCAGGAGGAAGCCGAAGGCCATCCCAAATGGGATGAGCATGGCAAGTTCGGCGGTCACCATCCCGCGGTCGTTTCGCGTCACATGAGCCATGGCCTTCGCCATCCTCGACCCAGATCGAAAATGCCAAGGGTGTCCCTGACCTTTTCGAGGACTCCCTTCAGCAGATCGTAAAACGTCCCGTCCGTGCCGAACCGATACAGCAGCATCGCGATGATGACGGCGCCGACCATGCCCGTGGCGTACTCAGCCGTCACCATCCCCTCGTCCTTTATTGCCGCCATGAGCGGTCTCCTTCCAGAGGCCGGAGCGGTCGCCTCGGCGGCCGCTCCGGCGATCACTCAGAACGGCAAGATGCTCGGGATCTTTTCGATCACATCGCGGACCAGCTCGCCGAACCATTCGGATTGGCCAACCTTCACCAGAACGCCGCCAATAGTGCAGGCACCCACCGTGCCGACCGCATACTCCGCCGTCGACATTCCCAGCTCGTTCTTCCTCGACATCAGTTTCTTCATTGGTTTCTCCATTCAAAGGACGTTGTCTTACCTGATATGTGTCCTTGAGCGAGTGGAGTTTGCGGAAGAATGCGGTCGGCTGTGGATAGGGCGGCGATTGCGGCCGATTGGGGACATCACCACGAGATACCCTGAAAGGCACTGATGATCGTCGGCACGATCCCGATCAGCACGAAGGCAGGCAGGAAGCGCGAGCAGGGGTGCCATCGTCGGGTCGCGACAAACAAGTGAAGTTGCTCTGCCCTCAGCGTCTGATGTTGATGGACGGTCGACCCCCGGAGAGGGTCAGCTTCACACCGGTTTGGCGGTCACCACGACGTTGCTCAGGTAGACACTGCCATTCCAGTCCTCACAGGTGATGACGACCAGCCGGCCCGGGACTTCCTGGCTGAAGAGTTTCTCGGCATCGTGAGCCAGTGTCTGTTTGTGGTAGGTCTTCACGCTCGTGACGCGGTATGCAAGCTTGCCGGTGTTTCCTTCGAATGTCATGGTCTGCCCGGCTGACATCTTGTCGAGATCGTCGAGAGCGCCGCCGCCGGTGTGCACCGTATGGCCGGTGATCAAGGCGGAGCCGGTGCTGGCGCCGGGCGCCGCCCCGTCCTTCCACCAGCCGAGCACGTCCGGGTCCTTCGGCGGAAACAACACTCGCTTAGGCGCAGAAATGGGAATGACCGGCGCGTTCACCCCCAGTGAACTGATGATGAGCCTGCCCGATGTGGTGGCGGTGATTGCCGGCGCGGACGTGGGCGGCTCCGTCGTCTTTGGAGGCTCCTGAGTCGGTGCGCGGGCCGATGCGACAGCCGACGGATTGGCCCGAGGTGCGTCGTCCGCATCATTGCCCCGCATCTGCAGTACGGCGACGAGGGCAAACAGAATTGCGGTGGCCGCGAGTGCGGCCACCGCAATTACCAGATATCTACGTCGAGCACCAACTGCTCGGCGCCAATCACCGGTCACTGCTCGTCAGGCTCCTTGCTTGCCACGCCTGGACGCGAGGCGGCTACCGCCGACGACTACGCCGGCCGCAGCAAAGGCGGCACCGAGAGTGAACAGACCGCTGTGGTTCTCCGT
>DASRVZ010000209.1:0-10020 GCA_035654835.1 Dermatophilaceae bacterium
GCTTCACCAGCGAGAAGACCAGGTGCACGCCGGGCAGCGCCTCATGCGCCGGTCGACCCGAGGCGCTCACGGAGGTCGCCTTGAGGGTGTAGAGCCCACGGGTGGCCTTTGGGTAGGCCGACCAACCGTCACTGACGATGCCTCTGCCGGGCTCGACGCTGGCGAGCAGGAACTGCTGCAGACTCTCGGCGCTGGCGTCCTCGATGACGCCCAGTCGAGCGCGCCCAAGACCCTTGGGGGTGTTGAGTTCTACGGCTGCGGCGAACAGCACCTTGCCCAGCGCACCGCGCCCAGGTACGCCTGGTTCAGGGCCGCCCAGGAAGGCCTCATCGACCTCCACCTCGCCGGTGAGCCGGTCCCGTCCTGGGCGCACCATGACCGACCCGTAGCGGTGCAGCATCGCCCAGGCGCTCTGATACGAGCCGAGCTGCATCTCGCGCTTCAGCTCGGTCGCGCAGATGCCGCCCTTCCCGCTGGCCAGGTGCCAGGCCGCGGAGAACCAGACCGTCAGCGGCTCCCGGGTGCCGCCGAAGATCGTGCCCGCGGTGGCCGAGACCCGCCGGTCGCAGCCCGCGCAACGCCAGCGACCCTCCGGAGCCCGCCACCCCTGCGGCGAGGCGCACCACGGGCACACGAACCCCTCAGGCCAGCGCAGCCAGTCCAGATAGTCCAGGCACTTCCAGTCCTCGTTGAACCAGGCACGCAGCTCTGCGTAGGAGTTCGGGTAGTCCTGACCAGCGAACAGCGCCACGGCCGGATCTTACGGCAGCGAGATGGAGACCCCACTACCCGGGTTTCGAGATCACTTTTCACTTCCTCGATCGGGACCTGATGGGCTGTCAATGATCGCCCGGGCGGCGATCATGGCCGCATCCTGGTGCCCGTGGCGCACGGTGCCGCCGCACGGTGCCGCCCGGCCCACCGGGGCGTGGTACCGGAGCGAAAGGGCAGGGGGCGGGGCAGGTTCGACCACTCCAGCATGCCGGTGCTGGCCGGCCTGAACGATCTCGCCTCTTGGCGCCTGAGTCGCCGGATGCCGGCGAGTTCAGCAGTGGCACCATGGTGGCCATGGCAGAACAGATCACCATCGACCAGGCGCTCGAGTCGTTCCTGGACGAGCAGCGTGAGCGCCTGTCGGCCGGCACGATGCACAGCTACGAACAGGTGGTGGAGCTACTTCGCCACTCGCTCAACGGCTACGCGCCGAACACGCTCGACAAGGGTGAGCACAAACGCTGGACGCGGGCGTTCGAGGCCGGGGACGAGGACGCCTTCTGCCACCTGTTCGGCCCCGAGCACATCCTGGGGAACGTCTCGGAGTTCCTCGGCTACTTCATGATCCACAAGGTCATGGCTGGCCAGGAACTGCTGCGTTCGGCGGGCACGGTGACCAAGAAGCTCGCCACCTGGCTCTACGAGCAGCATTACGTCAGCGAGCAGGAGCGAGGGATCGCGGTCGAGCGGGGCACCGACGCGGCGCGGGATCTTCCCCGGGCCGAACGACTCGCCACTTTGCTGTACGACCAGAGCCGCCACACGCCGTCGTTCGATCCGGAGGATCACGGCGCTGCAGATTTCGTCGATGACTACCTCATGATCGACCGCGTCGAGCCCGGCGCCCTGTACTTCGCGGGCGGCATTGGGCCGGTGGCGGTCCCCGAGAAGGCCTGCACGCTCGCCGAGGTCGGCTGGGGGGTCAACATCTCCTTGGCCCGACTCGATGGGACCTGGCGGGTCGTCGAGGTCGGCAACGTCTACCCCATGTAGATGTAGGTTCCCGTAGCCCGCGCGCAGCCGGTGCTCACCCGGCCAGATTCGGCCCGCACACCCGCGGTCAATCCGAATCCGCTCATGCCCGCCTCGCAGTGCATAAAATCTTGGTACTGCGCTACAAACTTTGTTGGTAACAAAGGGACTGTGTCATGGCGGTGGCGCGGCGTACCTGCCCAGGTTGGCTGACGACCAGCTCGCCCGCGGCGTATCGCCTGGCGGGTGATGATCTCGAAGAAGATCTCCACCATGTTGAGCCAGCTCCCGCTGGCCTCGCCGGTAGTGCCCGGAGAACGAGGTCGTCATCTTCACCGGTACCGGCGACAAGTGGCTGGCAGGGGTGGATGCGTCGTCGTTCCAACCTGCTACGGAACGACGAAGACCGTGTTTGTGCCATGTAGACGCAGCCTCCGCGAGTGCCCGTAGACCATCAATTGACACTCGTTAGTGCTTAGGGTCGGGACGTGGGGTTAGGGATCCGGCTTCCTCGAGGGCTGTGATCAAATTCAGCGAGCTGCGCGTGTAGACAACCCCATCCCGAACCAGGAGCAGACCTGCCATCAGCCGTTCCTCCTCCGGGATGTGTTTGATGGCATCCTGCCGCTGAACATCGGCATGGACCACGTCGGCGTACAACCAATCCATCGCGATCGCTCTGTCTGAGCGGGTCTTGGTCTGCCATTCGCCGTTGGTCGCTCCCACTTGCACGTCCCAGCGCGCGCAGGGCGTGATCTGTTTCCAGGCTTCTCGCTCATTACTCACGAGCGTCCGCCACTGCTCGGCCGCACCTATGGCGAGAACGCCCAGGGCTTTCATGACCTTGCCGTGAAAGACAGGGTCGCGCTGAACGATCAGCGGACGGAGCACCGCGGCCGCATGGACGATCTGCGCTTCCTCGGGCCGTTCGCGGCGGATCTGAAACTTGGACGGATC
This sequence comes from Dermatophilaceae bacterium, assembly GCA_035654835.1. Classification (GTDB taxonomy): domain Bacteria; phylum Actinomycetota; class Actinomycetes; order Actinomycetales; family Dermatophilaceae; genus UBA4719. The sequence continues at coordinate 2,704 of DASRVZ010000209.1, forward strand.
CAGCGGGTTGACTCGGATCTGTACCTGGCTACCGAGAGTGTCGAGGTCGTCTCGCTGTGCGATTCCCGTCCGCATGATCCGTGCGGCACGTTCCGCGAACAGATCCAGAGTGATCCACGCCCGGGTGACAATGCTCCCGTTCGGCTCCATCCGGAGACGCTACCAATAACGATTGCTTGAGCCGGCGATCGCCGAGGGCAGCCCTGGTTGCCAACGGTCAGCGGAGCAAGTGACAGCGCTGTTCAACGTCACCCTGATCGTCACGTAGCCCAGTGAGCGATGGTTCTCAATGGGGACCGCGCCCGCGGCGCGGTCGCGGTCGCGCCTCACAGGCTGTGGGACAAGGTGATCTTGAAGGAACGCCGATTGATCCGTAACGCTACGTTTTGCATCATAGATACTTCAAAAGGTGTGTCTATGTGATAGTATCGCAGTATGGCAACGGGAATTGAAGCGCTAAGGGCGGTCGGGGACCTTGCGATAGAGCAATGGGGTTTGATCACCACCGCGCAGGCGCGCAACGCGGGACTCAGTTCGCAGCAGCTGGCTCGCCTTGCGGATACCGGGGTCCTAGAGCGGCTCAGGCACGGTGTGTACCGGGTTGTTGGTGCGCCGCCTAATCCTAACGACGATCTGCGCGCAGCCTGGCTTGCGCTTGCCCCGGCGCGCACGGCCCAGGAGCGTCTAGCTGACCCCGATGTTGAGGTTGTGTCCCATCGGTCCGCGGCAGTGGTGCACCGGCTCGGCGATCTCGATGCAGATCGTCTGGAGTTCACCACGCGAACCCGGAAGCAAACCCGTGACTCACAGGTGCGTTTCCATCGGCGGCAACTGGGGGCGGGGGAGTGGACCCTTGTCGACGGGCTGCCCGTTACCACGGTGCTAGCCACGATTGGGGACCTGGCCGCCGCGCACCTTGACGGAGGACACCTCGCCGGTGTGGTCCGCGACGCGGTGACGACGCATCACGTTGACCTTGATGAGGTCGTCGCAGTTCTTAGCCCTCACGCGCACCACTACGGAGCTCCGCTCGGGCAGGGAGGGATGCTGCTAACGCGGATGCTTGAGCAGGCAGGGGTCCCGGAGAGCACCCTGGCCGTGGGGCGCCTCATTGCGCCGCACCTGGACCAGGAGTCCATGCGGCAGGCGGTCGCTCAGGCGGTCGCTCAGGTGGGCGCGATGGATCAGGAGTCCATGCGGCGGGCGCTGGCAGACGCGCGCGATGTGGATACGGCAGTGGTGCAGGTGACTGCCGCAGCGACTGGGCAACCGACTCCCTCGGTCCGCAAACAGCTTGGCGCAGGTGAGGACGAATGAGCATGCCGAGTCTGTCGGCAGCCGCGTTCCGTGCTTCGGTGCGCGATCGGCTGAAGACAGAGGCCAAGAAGTCCGGGCGACCGGTCAAAGAGTTGCAGCGCGAATTCGTGCTCCAGCGCTTCCTCTCCCGCGTCTTCGCCGCGGCAGACAGCCAATGGGTCCTCAAGGGCGGGACTGGTCTGCTCATCCGGTTGCCCGGGGCCCGGTATAGCCAAGACCTCGATCTGCTGCACCCGTCGGAGAACCTTGAGGCGGCGATCGAAGAGTTGAAGGAGCTGAGTCGCGGCCCCGGTAGGGACTCGTTCTCGTTTGTCGTGGGGGATCCGGTGAGGATGTCTGGGGGAGCGGCCGGGGTGAAGGTCAAAGTCGATACGTACCTGGGGACAACTCTCTACTGCACATTCCCAATCGATCTGTCGACCGAGCTGCCTTTCGTGGCCCAAGTGGAGCACCGGCGGCCGCGCCCCGTGCTGGAAGTCCCGGGAGTCGACCCGCTGCCCGAATTCACGCTGTACCCGCTGCCTGACCAGGTCGCGGACAAGGTGTGTGCCATGTATGAGCGTCATGGCCCCACTGCAACGCCCTCCAGCCGGTTCCGCGACCTCGTGGACCTAGTGCTCATCGTCAGCAACTTTGAGCTAGACGCGACCCAAACGATCAGGGCGCTGACCGCTGAATCCCGTCGCCGCGACCTGTTGCTGCCAGCTCGTCTAGAAACCCCTGACCCCACATGGCTGGACGGCTACCGTGCGGCGGCGCGAGACACCAGTCTGTTGAGTCAACTGCATGAGCTTCCTGCCGCATTGCTTGCTGCAGGGGCATGTCTCGACCCCCTTCTGGCCCGGAAGATCACCACCGGAGTATGGAAGCCCCAGGAACGTCGGTGGCGGGGCTAGGTTCGGACTGCCTACCTTCGACTTGAAGAGCGGGCCTCTGATGGGGTCGGGCGCGGTCAGCCTGTCGATCTGCCGGTAGCGGTCCTGCTCGGCGTTCAAACCCACGAACTCAAGATTCACCCGCCAACCATCCCGGAGTCCATGTCCGTACAGTCTTTTTGACACCCAGTTCTGGACCTAACTTCTGGGAGTGGTCGCATGCGGGGTCCCGTCGAGCCAGACCCCTTGGTCGACGTGTCTCACTTCCCAAGGATGTGAGACGGGCGACGTGTCCGTTAGACGCCCGGGAGGTTCTATCGGTCGTTGCAACGCCTTCGCTGAAGGTGGACGACGATGGGACTTCGATCGGATTCTGTTGCTGGTGTTCGATTCTTGGCCGCAGTGCATGACGGTCGAGGTATCAAACCCTCCGCCCGCAGTGTGGGCGTGCATCCCTGGACTGGGTATCGCTGGCTACGCGAAGGATGAAGTCCCGCTAGGTGGTGTAACTCGTTCCACGTGTTGCTTTGCGGTGTTGTGAACTATGCCGTGCGGATGGCGGCGGTGTCGATCACCTCCCGTTGTTGGGGCGCGGTGATTGAGGTCGGTGCTGGCGGGGTGAGCTGGTCCATCGAGGCTTCGGACAGGTAGCGGCGGTCGCTGACCTGCCACTCGTCATGGGTCTCGATCAGCACGCAGGCTGCCAGGCGCAGCAGCGCAGCGGGATTGGGGAAGATCCCGACGACGTCGGTCCTGCGCCGGATCTCTCTGTTGAGTCGTTCCTTTAACCGGCCCTCGTGGTTGGGGCAAGCCGAGCGGGTTGGTTCAGCGTGGTTGGAGCCGGTCGAGGTGGCTTTGCAGGGCTTGGGCGACGCGGTCGTGTCGTTGAGCCTCGCTGGTCCATCCGCGGCGGTCGGCGTCGGCGTGCAGGACTTGGATGTCGGCGAGTTGAGCTGTCAGTGCTGGGCCGAATTCGGTTGCAGGAGTGTAGTTGTCGCAGGTTTCGCAAATGTTCGCGTACGAGCACGCGCCCTGACCCTCGTGCCGTGAGCAGTAGCCGTGAGCGACCCTGGTCTTGAGCATCTCCGAGGCGAGCCAGGTGATCTTGTCCGGCACGATCGGACGCCCGACCGGGGTCAATATCAGTTGGCCACGCATGGTGCCCATGGCCTGGTCGTAGGCGTTGCGCAGCGTCGGTGAGGCCAGGGTGGCGTAGCGGATGGTCATTTCGGGAGTGACGTGTCCGAGCAGGGCCATCAGTGCTTGCAGGGACATGCCGGCGTTGGCCAACGCTGTGGCGTAGGTGTGCCGCAGCTGGTGCGGGGTGATCGTCATCGGCGCTCCGCCGGGGTCGCGCAGGTCCGCGGCCGCGACCGCGGCAAGGAGCCCGTTGCGTAGCCGGGTCGCGCCGAGGCGGCGGCCGTGCTCGGTGAACAGGAAGTCGGTGGGTTTGCCGGTGCGCGGGTGCGGGATCGGCCGGTGGGCGCCCCGCCGGTGGGCCCACTGGTCGAGGACGGCCAGGGTCGGGCCGTCCAGCGGGACGGATCGTTCGGTGGCGAGTTTGCCCAACGGGACCCGGAGCCAGGTCCCGGTCGGGCCGTAGTCGATGACGGCGTTGACTTCGAGGTCGAGCAGCTCGCCGACCCGTAGGCCGGTACCGCGTAGGACCTGCAGTCCGGCCCGGGCGAACGGGTCGTCCAGGTTCGCGACGGCGGCCATCAGTGCGGCGTCGACATCTGGGGCCAGGGCTCGGGGCAGCGCTTTGTCGAGCTTGGGGATGTCGGCGGCAAAGACCAGCCGTCGGGTCGGGGCATCGGCCCAGCCCCAGGCGGCGATGTCCTCGAGCATGTTGCGCACGCTGAGCACGGTGGACTGGGTGACCGCGGGACCAATTGGACGGGGCCTGGCTTTGCGCCCCCGCCAGGGGCGGGTTCGGTTCCAGGTCAGGAACTCTTCGATGTGGCTGCGTTGGAGGCCGGCCAGGTCGGCAACGTCGCTGTGGTGGGCGGTAAGGAACTCCGCGAATGGCAGCAGGTCGTTGACCAGGGACTCGACCGTGCGGGGGCGCATCACGCAGGCGCGGGTGGTGACGTAACGCAGCAGCGTGGTCCGGATCGCGTCGGCCATGTCGACGTCGGCAAAGCGTTGCTCCAACGTTCGTCCCCACGGGCGTCGCCGGGGTGGCTGGTCATGGATCCCAAGCTCGAACAGCAGTTGGCGCAGGCTGGCCAGGCGCGCCCGGTACGCGCGGGCCGAGGACCGGGGCACGGTAGGGGTCTCCTGCAGCTCAACCTCAAAGCGCTGCAACTCCTCGGTGTTCAGCTCCGTGATGGTGCCCCCGGTCCAGGCCAGGACTACGGCCAGGCATCCGTGCAGGACGGTGTCCACCCACCCGGCGGTCCAGCCCAGCCGCTGCCCAGCGGCGCGTACGGCCGCGAAGTCGTCGGGGTGCTGGGCCTCGATGATCATGCCAAGGCTGTGGAGGTGCTTGGTCGCGGCCAGCTCGAGGTCGAGGCGAACACGGCCGGTGCCGATCGCGAAAACCAGCAGTGGCCACGCCCTGGTGCGTCGCAACTCCAGGAGCCGATACTGAATCGGACGCTGCATCCACGCGTCCAGTTCAGGGTGGGCAGCAAGGAAGCTCCGCGCAATACGTAACCGGTCCCGAAAGGCCCGGTCGGAGCAGCCCAACCGTTGGCAGTGCTCGATGTACGCCGGAAGTAGCCCGTGGTCGATGGTGGTGGCCGTGCGGGATACGGCGGCGCTCACCTGAGACCGGCCAGCGTTGCCCGAGCTGCCGCGTACTCGGCCGCGAGGTGTTCATTGGACAGGTGAACGTACCGGGCGGTGGTTTCCGGGCTGGCGTGTCCCATCAGCTCGCGCAGGGCCAGCAGGTCAATCCCTGCGGCGGCCAGTTCCGTGCCGTAGGTGTGCCGCAGCCGGTGGGGTCGGACCCGGAGCGCGCCCGAAGACGAACGATGCCGGCGAAACAGGGAACGCAGCCCCGCCTCGGTGACCGGGGCGCCCGCGCTGGGACCGTGCAAGACGACGAAGCACTGCGCCGTGGCCAACCCCGGCGGTCGCTCGTACCGCAGGTAGGCGCCCAGCTCGGCAAAGAACGCCGCATCGACCGGCACCGCCCGTTCCCGGCCGCCCTTGCCGATCACCCGCAGCCGACGTCGGCCCTGGTCGACCTCTCTCAGGAGCAGACCGCGGACCTCGGCGGAGCGGAGCCCGCCCAACAGCATGGCTAGCACCATCGCGCGGTCACGGTGGGTGCCCAGCCTGGCCAGGAACACCTGGACGTCGGCCAGGTCAAGGGATTCGGGCAGTCGGCGCTGCTCGCGGACCAGACGTCCGCCACCACGCGCCCGCCCCGGGCCGAGGTGGCCGAGCATGCCGCGTGAGGTCGGACGCAGGCCCTGGCCGCGCCGCGGTGCCGGGACCGGGTTGGCCGTCACGGTCCCGCTGATGGTGAGGAACTCGAAGAACGCCCGGACGGCGGCCACACGCCGGTTGACCGTGGCGGGCGCCACCCCGCGAGGAGCAAGGCGCACCACCCTTGAACCGTTGCCCGGGGTTCGGACGCCCTGCCAGTCCACCCACGCGAACACGTCCATCGGCGCAATGTCGGCCAGGTCCAGGCACTGCTCCGTGAGGAACCGGGCGAAGTTGGCGATGTCGAAGGCGTAGGCACGGACCGTGGCCGGGGAGAACGCCCGCGCCCGCAAGTGATCCAGGAAGCCGTTGGCCACGTCCAGCGCTGCCCAGTCACCGGCCAGCCGGTGCTCACCTCCGACCAACCGCACGCTGACAACCATGACGAGCTCCTCTCAGTTAACCGGCAGGATCGACCCGCATCCCGCCGATCGGTGGGAGGTCAGGCCGCGGCCGCACTGGTGTCGCCCGAGGGCCGGTTAACAGATAACGGGTTGGTGGACCACACCTTGACCCAGTGCGCTTCGGGGAAGTCCGCGAACGCGGTGATCTCCTCACGTGCGTCGCGCAGCATCGTTGCCACGGTTGGGAACTGGGGTTCGAGCATGCCGGCGACGGTCTCGACCTGGGCCCGGACCATGGGCCCGGTGGGTTGGGCGAAGATGGTCCGGATCGCGGCGGCGACCATCTCGCCCTGACCCTTGGGGACCCGGGCCAACACGTTGCGCATGAAGTGGACCCGGCACCGTTGCCAGGCGGCTCCGACCATGACCGTGTCGATGGCGTTCATCAGGCCGCGGTGGTGGTCGGAGACCACCAGCTGGGTCCCGGCAAGGCCACGGTCACGCAGCCCGCGCAGGAACTCGGTCCAGAAGTCCTGCGTTTCGGAGTCCCCGACCGCACATCCCAGGACCTCCCGGCGCCCGTCAGCGGACACGCCGGTGGCGATGACGACGGCCTGGGAGACCACCCGGGCGCCCTTGCCGTATTTGTCGCCGCCGACCCTGGCCTTGCAATAGGTCGCGTCCAAGAAGACGTACGGGAAGGCCTGCTCGCCCAGGTCGCGGGTGTTGAACGCGGACACGTCGGTGTCCAGCTCCGCGCAGATCCGCGACACCTCGGACTTGGAGATCCCCGACTCGGCACCCAGAGCGGTGACCAGGTCGTCGACCTTGCGGGTGGAGACGCCGTGCACGTAGGCCTCCATCACCACCGCATACAACGCGACGTCGATCCGCCGACGCGGGGTCAGCAGGGATGGGAAGAACGAGCCGGTGCGGGTCTTGGCGATCTTGACCGTCAGGTCCCCAGCGGTCGTCGAGATGGTCTTGTCCCGGGTCCCGTTCCGCAAGGTCGTGCGGGTATCGGTGCGTTCGTGCGGGTCGGCACCGATGTGCTGGGCCGCCTCGGCGTCGATCAGGGCTTGCAGGATCGTGTGCAGCAGCCGGCGCATCAGCTGACCGTCATCGGCGCTGCTGAGCGCCTCGGTCAGCTCGAACAGGGCAGACTTATCCAGGGCCATCGCGTGAAGTCCTTTCGTGAGTTCCTTAGAGCGCGCGCGGATAGGCGGGTTTAGTCGGTCCATCGTTTGGCCCATTTGATGAGTTTCACGGTCAGGATGAGGGCGACGGCGAGGGCGATCTGTCCGAGTCGTTGCGTGCTGAACCGGTCGGTGTTGCGGCGGAGC
>DASRVZ010000210.1:0-3490 GCA_035654835.1 Dermatophilaceae bacterium
GCCGAGCATCGTGAGCAGACCAGCCGCCGACGCGGTGACCACGAACCGGCCGCCGCCTTCCTCCAGCCAGGTGGGCACGAGCTGCTGGGCGGCGCGAACGTGCGCCATCACGTTCACCTCGAGTGCTCTGGCCCAGTCGTCGGCAGGCGTGTCCAGGCCTTTGCCTAGGTCGATGCCGGCGTTGGCGAAGTAGATGTCGATGCCGCCGAGGTGGTCGCGTCCGGCGTCGAGAAGTGCGCTCACACCAGCCTCGGTGGCGGCGTCGCCGGGAACCGGGTGGCCGCCGATCTCCTGCGCGACCGCGGTGGCTGCTTCTGCGTCGAGGTCGTTGACCACGACACGGGCGCCCTCCGTGGCCATCCGGATCGCGATGGCACGGCCGATCCCGTGTCCGGCACCGGTGACGACGACGCCCTTGCCCTTCACGTCCATGTCACACACCTCCCGTGAGTGTGACGCCGCCGTCGATGATGATGATCTGCCCGGTGACCCAGGCGGCGTCCTCGGAGAGCAGGAAGGCCACGACACTGCCGATGTCCGCCGGGCGGCCGAGCCGCTTGAGCGGGTATGTCGCGGCGACCTCGTTCTCACGCCCTTCGTAAAGGGCGGTGGCGAACCTCGTCTTCACCACGGCGGGTGCCACCGCGTTGACGCGGATGCCGGGGCCGAGCTCGACCGCGAGCTCCTGCGTGATGTGGGAGAGCATGGCCTTGCTCGCTCCGTAGAAGCCGATGCCGGGCGCGGGCTTCAGACCGGCCACCGACGACACGTTGACAATCGAGCCGCCGTGCTCACCCATCCAGGCACGATGGGCCTGTTGCACCCAGGACAGGGCCGCCAGGCAGTTGACCTCGACGATCTTGCGGGCTGCGTGGAGGTCGAGGTCGACCAGCGGGCCGTAGACCGGGTTGATGCCGGCGTTGTTCACCAGCAGGTCGACGCTGCCGAACGCCTCGATGGTCGCCCTGATGGCATCGCCCTGATGCTCGATGTCGTCGGCTTTGCCGGCGATCGCGATCGCGTGCTCAGGACCACCCAGCGCAGTGACAGCCTCGTCCAGCGGCTCCTGCTTGCGGGCGGTGATGCAGACTTTCGCGCCGTCTGCGACCAGCCGTTCGGCGATGCCGAGGCCGATACCCCGGCTCGCTCCGGTCACCACGGCGATCTTGCCCTCGAACCTGTTGCTCATCAGGAGAGCCTCTCCAGAATCATGGCCATGCCCTGGCCGCCGCCGACACACATGGTCTCCAGACCGAACTGCTTGTCGTGGAACTGCATGGAGTTGATGAGGGTGGTCGTGATCCGGGCACCGGTCATACCGAAGGGGTGACCGATCGCGATCGCACCTCCGTTGACGTTGAGCCTCTCGAAGTCGATGCCAAGGTCGCGCGCCGAGGGGATGACCTGCGAGGCGAACGCCTCGTTCATCTCGACCAGGTCGATGTCGTCGATGGTCATACCCGCACGCGCCAAGGCCTGCCTGGATGCCCCGACCGGACCGAGGCCCATGATCTCCGGCGAGACGGCAGTGACGCCGGTCGACACGATCCGGGCCAGCGGGGTTAGCCCGAGCTCGGCGGCCCTGGTCTCGGACATGACCACCACCGCGGCGGCTCCGTCGTTCAGGGGGCAGCAGTTGCCGGCGGTCACGGTTCCATCGGGCCGGAATACCGGTGCGAGCTGGGCGACCTTCTCCAGGGTCACGCCGGCGCGCGGGCCGTCGTCCTTGGTGACCACCGTGCCGTCGGGCAGCGTGACCGGGGTGATCTCACGCTCCCAGAAGCCGTTGGCGATCGCTTTCTCGGCGAGGTTCTGGCTGCGGACGCCGAACTCGTCCTGCTCCTGGCGGCTGATGCCCCGCAGCTGCGCGACGTTCTCGGCGGTCTGCCCCATCGCGATGTAGGCGTCGGGAAGGTGGCCTTTCTGGCGCGGGTCGGTCCAGGTCTGGCCGCCAGCCGCGAGCTCCTCGGTGCGAGTCCTCGGCTGGTCGAACACCGGGTTCTTGGTGTCGGGAAGGCCGTCACTGTTGCCCTTGACGTACCGGCTGACCGTCTCCACTCCCGCGGAGATAAAGACGTCGCCCTCCCCAGCCCTGATCGCGTGCATGGCCATCCGGGTGGACTGCAGGCTCGAGGAGCAGTAGCGGTTGATCGTGGTGCCGGGCACGTGGTCCATTCCGGCGAGCACGGCGACGACGCGGCCCAAGTTGAAACCGGACTCACCCCCTGGTTGACCGCAGCCCAGGACCAGGTCTTCGATGTCGGCGACGTCGAGCTCTGGGATCTTGCCCAGCGCGGCCCGGACCATCTGCACTGTCAGGTCGTCGGGCCGGATGTCCTTTAGGGAGCCCTTGAAGGCACGGCCGATGGGCGAGCGGGCGGTGGAGACGATGACTGCTTCGGGCATGGGGGTGGTTCCTTCCGTTGCTCCGAGCGGCTGTGCATGACTAAGCGCTTGCTTAATGCTAAGCGGTTGCTTAGCATTGCTCACGTCCGCCATTCCCGTCAACACCTGCTCGTGAAGGATCCCTTTGAGTGAGATCACGGATGCCACCAACGCGCGCAGCCGGTTGGTCGCGGCTGCGGTGGAGTCGTTCGCCTCCAAGGGTTTCCGCGGGGCCACGACCCGGGACATCGCCTCAGCGGCGGGGATGAGCCCGGCGGCGCTCTACGTCCACCACAAGTCCAAGGAGGACCTGCTCTACCTCATCTCGCGGACCGGTCACGAACGCACTTTGCGGCTCGTCAAGGATGCGGTCGCCAACTCGAACGACCCGGTAGAACAGCTTCTGGCCGTGGTCCGCGGGTTCACGATCCACCATGCGCGCGGCCACACCAGCGCGCGCATCGTCAACTACGAGCTCGCCGCCCTTAGCCCGGAGCACCTGAGTGAGATCGTCGGCATCCGGCACGCGATTCAAGCGGAGATGCGCACGGTCGTTGGGACCGGCGTCGCCTCCGGTGCCTTCCGCACCTCCAACCCACGGATGGCGGCGTTGGCCCTGCTGTCCCTAGGCGTCGACGTCGCCCGTTGGTACCGCGACGAGGGCGAGTGGAGTCCCGAGGAGATCGCCGACTACTACTGCGAGGTGGCGCTTCGCATCGTCGGCGCGCATCGCTGAGGGCTCGTGACGAAGAGTGCTATGCCCGTGCCGTCGCAGACGTGTCGGCGTTGACATTGGGCGTGGATGAGACGGAGCTTGGTTGTACAGCTCGAACGTCGCGTCTGCCCAGCCGGTCAGGCAACGGAACAAACCGGCACGGAAGTCGACCAGCGCCGCCATCGACGGGCTCGCCTCGGCGAATCGGGGGTGAGGCCAAGCACAAGTCGGCCAAGGTTGAATCGCAAGCTTAGAGCGCGCGCGGATAGGCGGGTTTAGTCGGTCCATCGTTTGGCCCATTTGATGAGTTTCACGGTCAGGATGAGGGCGACGGCGAGGGCGATCTGTCCGAGTCGTTGCGTGCTGAACCGGTCGGTGTTGCGGCGGAGC
>DASRVZ010000211.1:0-15036 GCA_035654835.1 Dermatophilaceae bacterium
CGCAACAGGCAGGGCGGCGTCGTCGCAAGTAGCGTCAGCTTTGCCACCATGGCCCACGCCGAGTACCTGCCGAACGGCACGCCACCCCGTTACCGGGCACTGAAGATGAGTCCTGCCTTCCCAGCCAACGCGCTCATCTCCGCCATCGACGGAGAACTTGGCGCCGACGCAGACCCTGTCGTGCTGTCCACCGACCAACGGCTGTTCTCCTTCAAGGCCTACCGCAGCTACCTGCCGCCGCGTCGTGAGTCGAGCAACGCAGCGACCCGGTGGGATGACCGCAAGCTCGTGGTCGACTCCTTTGCACGGATCGAAAACCCCGCCACGATGGCGCAAGCCCTGTCAAGAACCGAGTTCGGCACGGTCGACGTCCTCGTCCTGAACCGCAAAGACGCCAACACCTACACGTGGAATCGCGTCGAGTTCCGAGCCAACGCCTTCGTCGGCCCGCAGTTCAGCGTCAAGGTCGTCACGGCGGTGCGGTCCTCGCGTGACGTCCGACCTGCGGAGTTCGTGGTCATCACTCGCAGAGGCTGAGCACGGCGGTCTGATCAAGCAGGGGCAGGATTCTCGCCGATGCGGGTCAGGCTCAGCATGAACGACACGAGGATCATCTGGGCCCCGCTGACGACGAGCACCAGCCCGATGAGTGGAGTGCGGATCTGGTCGAGTGCCAGCCTGCCGAACCCAGTCCCCTGCCAGTTGACCACGGCGGCGACGAAGAACAGGCAGCCAACGAGAGTGAGCAGGGCGCCGACGACCAGCCCGCGCTCGAGTGCGAACCGGTCCAGCAACCGGTCCAGTCTGGCGCTCGCGGGGAGCAGCCCAAGCCGGGCGGCGAACGCGCGGGTGGCCAGAGCCAGGCCAGTTCCCTGTACGCCGAGAACGACAGCGGCGGACGCCACGACCATGGTCTGCACGTCGAAGACCACCTGCCCGACGGCGAGGGGGCCGACGGAGAGGACGGCCATGCCGAGCACACCCACTCCGAGCAGCAGCAGTGAGGGATAGAGGAACAGCCACCTCGGGCTGAAGGCGAGCAGGAACTTCAGGTGTCTCCAGCCGTCTCGCCAGGTGCGCAGGTGGGGCGGACGCGAGCGGCCATCGGGCTTCAGCGTGGTGGGAACCTCCACCATGGTGAGCTTGGCCAGCGATGAGCGAACCACCATCTCGCTGGCGAACTCCATCCCCGTGGTCTGCAGCCCGAGCGAGCGGATTCGGTCGCGTCGGAAGCCGCGCATACCGCAGTGAAAATCGTGGACCGGAATGTGGAAGAACAGCCGACCGAGGAACGAGAGCACCGGGTTCCCCACGTATCGGTGCACCCACGGCATGGCCCCGGGCGCGATGCCGCCGGCGAAACGGTTGCCCATCACGAGGTCGGCGCCGCCGCGCAACGCCTCGAGGAAGGGGCCCAGCTGGTCCAGCGCGTAGCTGTCGTCGGCGTCGCCCATGATGACGTAGGTGCCCGTGGGAGCTCTCGATCCCCGCGCGCAGAGCCGCTCCGTAGCCCTGGATCGGCACGTCCACCACCCGCACCCCTGCCGCGCGCGCAATGTCCTGGGAGCCGTCCGTGCTGCCGTTGTCGGCGACCACGACCTCGCCGGCAACGCCAAGCTCGCGGAAACTGGCCAACGCCTTGCGGATCACCGTCTCGAGGGTCTCCGCCTCGTTGAGGCAGGGCAGGACAACACTGAGCTCCACAACACTGGGTTCGACAACGCTGGGTTCGACGTCAGCCACGGGTTCGCCCGACGGCAAAGACCGACTGTCCGAAGGGGGGATGCACCCGGTCCTCGATCGCGCGCGCAACCGGCACGACGGCGCGATCCCACAACCGCACGGTGGGGCCGTCCTGGGGTGTCATCTTCATCAGACGCATGCCGACGAACCAGGCGAGCAGGCCTGGGGCATTGACGTAGTGGATGCGCTCGACGTCGAGACCCGCCTGCTCGTATGCCGTGCGCAGGCTGGCCACCGTGTAGCGCCGGTGGTGCCCGACCTTGCGGTCGAAGTCGCTCATGGCGAGCTCGAAGGCGGGGACGAACATCACGACTGCGCCGCGCGGCCGCAGGAGCGTGTTCGCCGAGCGGAGCGCCTCAACGTCCTGCTCGATGTGCTCGAGGACGTTCATGGCGACCAGCGCGGTGTGGTCGGCCTGCTGGGGGGCGAACACATCGACATCCTGCACGTGGATCTGATTGCTTCCCTCGAACCGTCGCTGCAACAGCGCGAATCGACTGGGGTCGCGGTCGCTGACCGTGATCTGGGGGGTGCCGGTGTCGACCCAGGTCTGTGCGTAGTCCCCGAGGCCGCTGCCGATCTCGAGCGGGTGCTCGCCCAGATAGGGGCGAACCAGGCTGGTGAGCCACGCGTGGTAGCGGACCGTGGTGGTCAGGGACTCCAGAGTGCAGGACTGCAGCTTGCTGTCGCCTGATACTGGCTGGTCTGCGTCGTGTTTCACTGCACCACCCTAAACTGGCGCGATGATCTTCAAAGCCGTGGGCGACGGGCGCCCCTATCCCGACCACGGCCTGGAGACGGCTCGTGACTGGGCTGACGTCCCGCCGCGCATGGTTCGGCTCGAAGAGCTCGTCACCACAAAACGCAACCTCGACCTCAGCACCCTGTTGTCCGAGGACTCCACCTTCTACGGCGATCTGTTTGCCCACGTCGTCCAATGGGAGGGCACGCTCTATCTTGAGGACGGCCTGCACCGCGCGCTGCGCGCCGCGCTCCAGCAGCGACATGTCATCCATGCTCGCGTGCTGGTGCTTGACTAGCAGGACAGGGTCGGCTTGATCGGCCGGACGGTTGTCTGAACAGGGAGGTAGTGGTGGGTCAGCTGCGCGAGTCGGGCGCCTCGATCCATCGTCGCCGACGTCGCCGCAGGGCGGCCATCACCCTGACGCTCGTCGCCTTGTTGCTGATCGGGACCTTCACGTATGCCGCGGCCTACTTCCAGGGCTGGGTCGGCACGGCGGCTCCCAAGATCGTGGCCAGCCCGCCGTGTCAGGCGGCCACGCCTGTCGAGGCGCTGACGCCCCGCGCAGTGACGGTGAATGTCTACAACTCGACGGACCGCGCCGGCCTGGCTGCGTCCGTGGCAAAGGCGTTGCGAACACAGGGGTTCAAGGTCGTCGACGTTGCCAATGACCCTCTCGGCAGGCCGATCAGCAGTGTTGGCGAGATTCGCTCCGGATCGGATGGGACGGCCGCGGCCACCCTGGTCGCGGCAAGGCTTCGGGGTGCGAAGGTCGTGCTCGACAATCGCACCGACGCTACCGTCGACCTGGTGCTGGGCAAGACGTTCAAGGTCTTGACCGTGCCGCCCAAGGTCGCGCCGACGAAGCCGAGCAAGCCCGCGGCAACACCAACGCCCACACCCTCGCCGTCGTGTTGAGGAAACGCGACCCTGTCACGTTCTCAACGTCACCCCTAGCATGTGAGCCAGCCACACCAGAGCGTGCGCTCGTTGGGCGCCGCGCCGCACTCAGCAAAGGGGCAGCGTCATGTCGATCGACCCGAGCAAGACGGCCGTCGTACTCATCGAGTACCAGAACGACTTCGTCTCCGAAGGTGGCGCGCTCCACGGCGCTGTCAAAGCGGTGATGGACAAGACCGACATGCTCGCCAACACCAAGAAGATGGTCCAGGCCGCCAGGGCTGCTGGGGCAACGATCATGCACGCACCCATCACCTTCGCTCCGGGGTACAACGAGATCAGCGCACACCCCTACGGGATCCTCAAGGGTGTCGTCGACGGCGCGGCCTTCATCAAGGGCGGCTGGGGTGGGTCGATCGCCGACGAGATGGCTCCCCAGGAGGGCGACATCGTCATCGAGGGCAAGCGGGGACTGGACACCTTCGCCAGCACCAACCTTGATTTCATCTTGCGCAGCAAGGGAATCGAGACGCTCGTGCTCGGCGGCTTCCTGACCAACTGCTGTGTCGAGTCGACGATGCGCAGCGGCTATGAGAACGGCTACAAGGTCATCACCCTGAGCGACTGCGTCGCCGCGACCTCGGTCGAGGAGCACGAGAACGCCATCACCTACGACTACCCGATGTTCTCCCAACCGATGACGTCGCAGCAGTTCATAGCCGAGCTGTAGGCCAACCTGTGGGAAGACCATGAACGTCTCGCTGTTGTACTTCGAGGGCTGCCCGAGCTGGCACGAAGCGGACGATCGGCTTCGCCAGGCGCTCGACACCACCGGGCACGTGGACACCACGATCAGGTACGTCCTGGTGTCCACGCCTGAGGAGGCCGAACGGTTGCAGTTCCGTGGCTCCCCAACGGTGCTCGTGGATGACGTGGACCCGTTCGCAGAGCCGGGCAGCGCGGTGGGACTCGCCTGTCGCCTCTATCCGACCGAGGACGGCGGACGAGCCGGTTCTCCCACGTTGGAGCAGCTCATCAATGCGTTGAGCTGAGGGTGTCGCCCTAGAGTGCGCCATCCACTTCGGGCTCTGAGTAGCCAAAGGGCACGTAGGGGCATGCCGAGTCCTCACCCAGCGGATCCCCGGTGGCGGCATACGCGCGAGCCCTTGAACCGCCGCACAGGTCGGCGTACTCGCAGACACCGCACCGACCGGTGAACTCGGCTGCCCGGATCTGGCGCAGCAGCGGGTCATCCCGGTAGATGTTCGCGATCGGCGCGTCCCGCACGTTGCCCAGGGGCATCGGCAGGAATCCCGCGGGGTTGACCTCGCCGTCGTAGGCGACAAAGAGGATTCCCTTGCCATCACGAGTGGAGGCGGTTTGCGCCCTGGGCTTTCCGACGGCCGGCCCCATCAGCGTCTCGAGCCGGGCCGACATCGCCTGGTACAGGTCGGTGCTCGGCGCAGGCTCGCCCTCTCGGCGGCTGGCCACGATCCGGCGGAAGAACGGGGCCTCGACCGTGCGGACGATGAACCCGTGCTGCGACGCGTCATACAGGAAGTGGCAGACGTCTTCGTGCTCAGCCGGGCTGATCGCGTCGGTGGCCACGCCGCGCCCCACCTGGACCAGGAAGAAGACTTCCCAGATGTGTGCGCCAGCGCGCGAGATCAGGTCTGCGACGTCGGCGAGCTCATCAAGGTTGGCCCGCATGACCGTGGTGTTGACCTGGACGGTGAGCCCGGCCGCGGACAGCGCGGTGATCGCCTCGATCGTGTCCTCGAAGTGGCCGGGGATGCCGCGTACGCCATCGTGGGTCGCGGGCAGCGCGCCGTCCAGGCTGAGGGAGACCGCCTTGACGCCACTGGTGACCATCCGGTCGATCATCGCCGGGGTCAGGGATGGCGTGACCGACGGTGAGAGCGCCACGGGCACACCAAGCCCGTTGGCGTGCTCGACCAGCTCGAACAGGTCCGGGCGCAGCAGGCAGTCGCCGCCGGTGAGCACGAGGATCGGGAACGGGCGGCCGAAGCCGGCGACCTGGTCGATCAGCGTGAAGCCCTCAGCGGTGGTGAGCTCACCGGGCAGGGGGTCCATGGTGGCGCTGGCCCGGCAGTGCTTGCAGGCCAGCTGGCAGGCGCGCGTGACCTCCCAGAAGACCAGCATCGGTCGCTGGTCGAAGTTCAGGTGGGCGCGGGGCGCAGCCGTCGTGATACCAGTCATGAAGTTACCTCGGTCAGGGGCCGATTGTCGGCCTGGGTTTGAGTGACATTGTGAGAGACGTCTGGAGCGGCCACCGTTGCAGTGGCATCCGTTGCGGCGACGTTCGGTGTGAGGTGCTGAGCGACGGCGGCGGCGATACGTCCGGCGTCGGCCACGCAGCTGGCGATGCCAACGCCGCGGTATGCCGCGCCGGTCAGGAACACGCCGGGCATGTGGGCCATCGCGGCGCCCAGCGCGTCCAGCCGGCCTTGGTGTCCGACCAGATACTGGGGCATCGCCTGAGGCCAGCGCTGAATGCTCTGATGGACCGGGCCCTCGGTCATGCTCATGGACTCGACCAGCTCGTCGTGCACCCGTCGCACCAGGGTGTCGTCGTCCATGCTCAGCCAGCGGGGGTCGCCGCGCCTGCCGACCATGCAACGAATCAGGACGAGGGTGTCGTCGGCCAGATGCGGCCACTTGGCGCTCGACCAGGTGCAGCCCACCAGGAGCTTGCCCTCCTCCGGCGGAACCAGGAAGCCGGTGCCGTCCAGCGGCCGTCCGATCGCCGAGCGAGGATAGGCCAGCCAGATCGTGGCGACATCGACGTAGGGGACCTGTTCCAGCACCGTCGCCGCGTCTGGGACCAGGTCGGCGAGCAGCTGGGAAGTGACGAATGCCGGGGTTGCCAGGACCACTGCGTCCGCCGGGATGCTCGTCCCGTCCGACAGGTCGACGCGATAGCCATTGCCTTCTCGCGCAACAAGACTCACGGTGCTGTTCAGTCGCACGTCGGCATCGCCCAACCGCGCCTCCAGCGCCTCGACGAGGCGAACCAGTCCTCCGGCCAGAGTGATCAGAACGGCGCCGCCCGATGACGGCGGGGCATGGCGGCGCAGCTTCCGGAGGCCGAGATACAGGCTGCGGTTCTTTCGCGCGAGGGCCTCGATGTCGGGCACGGTGGTCCGGGCGCTGAGCTCGGCGGCACGGCCGGCATGCACCCCACCGAGCAGTGGCTCGACCAGGCGATCGAACACCTGCGAGCCAAGTCTCGGGGTGACCAGGTCGGCGATCGACGGGTCGTCCGAGACCGTACGACGGCGCGGCAGCACCAGGTCAAGGGCCGCGCGAGCCAGGCCTATGGGAGAGAGAAGACGCGACTTCAGCAGCGGCAGCAGCCGGTCCGGAACCCCGAACAGGGTGCCCGTCGGGAGCCGGCGCAGCTGGCCACGTGACCACACATGCGCACCGAGTGACGCCGGAGCCACGATCTGGTCGCTGAGTCCGAGATCCTCGAGCAGGGCAGCCATGGCCGGCACGCGCACCAACAACGCATCGGGACCGGTGTCGACGCAGTGCCCGCTGAACTCCTCGGTGGCAACCTTGCCGCCCAGCTGCGACCCTGCCTCAATCACGGTGAGCTGCACGCTCGCACCGAGACGACGATGTATGTCGTGGGCTGTCGCGAGACCGCTGATCCCACCGCCGACGACCACGACCTGAGGTCGAGACTGCATCGTGCTCCTTCTTCGTGACTATCTGTTGACGAGGTTGCGGGTTTTCGGCGCTCGGGCCGGTTTGGCGTACGCCTCGCGCATGTGATCCGTGGAGAGGTACTCGGCAATGCCGAGCAGGATGAGGCTGAAGCAGATCTGCTCCGTGACCATCCACAACGGATAGAGCCCCGGGATGGCTGCGGTCACCAGAGCGACAACTGGAAAGATCTTGCTGAAAAGCCTCAATCGTGAGTAGGCCCAATAGAATCCACGCTGGGCACGCCACGCGAAATAGAACAGCGTCGTGGTCATGGCGAGCACGATCGCCAAGCGCATCCAGACCACCCAGGCGACGTCGTCGCCGCGCAGATGAAGCATGACGGGCACGGCCAGGGCGCCAGTCCCGATCACCAGCTCGACGACCAGCAACCAGGTGATTGCCACGAAGACGCGGTGGGTCTTTGGATCCGTGCGCATCTCTTCGGAGATCGTGTGGTCCGCATGTCGACCGCCCGCGAGGTGGTCGATGTCGAGGAGAATGCTCTCCACGTTCATGACCGCTCCTTTCGCGCGTCCGCTGCTGTCTGTGCTGACCTGGGATTTACGTGTTACTGACCTCAACAAGGTTAAGGCAAGGAAAGAGGGCAGCCGACACAGCCAGTAGGCATCGCCGGTCCGGTGGGGCACCCCGAAGCGCAGCCCTGCCCCGCCACCTCGACCACACCCAAACGCTCCGCGTGGTCGAGGACCGCCTGCACCAGGGGCCCCGGCAGCCCGAGCCGGTGTGCGACCTGCGCCGGGGTTCCCCCTCGCGTCGCAACGTCGTCGAGCACCGCCGTCCACGCACTCACAGCAGGGACCTCATAACCGTGACCCCACCTGGAAGACCATGACCGCAAGCGCCCAAGCGGTGGCGAGCTGCGCGACCAGAGCCGATGCTGTGGGTCGCCACCCGAACAGCCGTCGCTGCTCGGCAAGGGCCGCCACGCACGGTGTGTACGCGAGTACGAAGACCATGAACGCCAGCGCCGCCGCGCCGCCATGACCGCCGGATGAGTCGTCGAACGACGCGCGCAGCTGCTCGCCGAGGCTTCCCGCATGCGCGGCGTCGGCCGGTTTTGCCACTGCATACGACTGCGCGAAGGAGCCGACGACGACCTCCTTCGCGACGAAGCCGGTCATGAGTGCGGCGGCCGCGTGGTCGTTGCCGAAGCCGGCCGGCGCAAGAACCGGTGCGATGCCCGACGCGACGGATGAGTACAGACTGTCCGCCACCGGCACGTCGCCGACGGTGTGCTGACCGCTCACAGGGACGGCCATGAGCAACCACACGACGCACATGGTCACGACGATGATCTTGCCGGCGCGCATGACGAACGACCCGACCCGCAAACGGACCGACATCGCCAGGGTGCGCAGGTGCGGGCGCTGGTATGGCGGGAGCACCAGGATCAGCGGTTCGGCGCGCACGTCCCGGAAGGCCGTGCGACGCAGCACCAGCCCGCCACCGAGCACCAGCATCACGCTGGTCAGGTACATCGCGAAGATGACGGTGCCGGCATGGTCGGGGAAGAACGCGCTCGCCAGCAGCACGTACACCGTCAGCCGCGCGGAGCAGGACGTGAGCGGGATCAGCAGTCCGGTAAGGAGCCGTTGGCGGGCCTGCGGCAGGATCCGGGTGGCCGCGAGGGCGGGCAGGTTGCAGCCGAACCCGACGATCAGCGGCAGCAACGCGCGTCCGTCGAGGCCAAGGGAACGCATCGCACGGTCGGCGACGAAGGCGGCCCGTGCCAGGTAGCCCGAGTCCTCGAGGACACCGAGGGCGGCGAACATGATCGCCATGACGGGCAGGAACGTCAGGACTGTGCCGACCCCGACGAGCAGACCGTCGACCAGCAACCCCTGCACCCAGCTGTCGGCCAGCCCAACGAGACCCAGCAGCGACGTGACGCCCGAAGCCAAAGGCCCGTTCACGAGCTGGCCGATGAGGCCCTGCAGCGGTGCCGCGAACTTGGTCGTCAGCTCGAACAACAACCACACCACTGCCAGGAACACGGGTATGCCGGCCCACGGGTTGAGCAGGACGGTATCGACCCGATCGGAGAATGTCCGGCGCAGCGGCCGGCCGGAGGCGGCGTGGGCCTCAATGTCAGATGCCGTTGCGACGCTCGCGTTGACCTGCTCGACGACCTGTTCGACCCACGCGAACAGCGTCTCGGCATGGGCGAGATCCTGCGCAATATCGGCGACAGCGCCGTTGCTGACAGGGCCGTTCGGGGTGCTGCCGTTGGTAATGCGCACGTCGGCGACGGTCGCCGTCGTCCCGCGGCTGCACGGCGGCTCGGGTGTGGCGATGCCGGTGACCTGCCGGGGACGGGCGGCGACGGCGTCGACGGCGCAGGCGAGGCCGCGCATACCGCCGTCAGCTCGGCTGCGCGAGTCGACTGCGACGACAGGGATGCCGAGCGAGGCCTCGAGAGCCGCGGCCAACGTGGCTGGTTCCACGCCGGCAGTGGGTGAGTCCGTCGCGGTCGCGGCGAGATCGAGCATCGTCAGGGCGACAACAAGCGGGACGCCCGTCTGGGCAACCTGGGCCAGCAGATAGAGGGACCGGGCGAGGGCCGTGGCATCCAGGACGGCGACGACGACCCCCGGCTGGCCGGCCACCTCGCTGGCACTCCGCGCGAGCTCCCACACCGCGTCCGCGGTGACCTGCTCATCGGACGAGCGGGCCAACAGGCTGTAGCTGCCGGGCAGGTCGACGATTGACCGCTCGGTGGCTGGGTCCGATTCGGAGAGCCCGGCGGTGCGCCACGTGCCGGTGGCCAGCTCGACGGTGGTGCCCGGGGCGTTTGTCGTGTGCTGCCGAGCTCCGGTCAGCGCGTTGAACAGGGTGGACTTGCCGACGTTCGGTCCGCCGACCAGCAGCACCCGCAGGGCGTCCGGCATGGTCGTGGTGGCGGAGCGGTCGAGAGTCGGCGCCGGGGCGGAGCCGTGACAGCTGCTCATGCGAGGCGTGTCACGGGCTCGACGTCGATGAGGGCCGCGGTCCGTCCGTCGAGCGCATAGCGGGACCCCGCCACGGCGATGACCCGCCCGCCGAAGGCCGCATCCTGCGTGACGTGGGCATACGTCCCGAGCCGGATGCCCATCTCGTTCAGGCGGAACGCGTCCGAAGCGGGCAACCGGACCCCGGTCACGCGCAGCGCTGCGCCCAGTGGGCTCTCTGGCAAGGTCATGTAGCGACAGTACATGGTGAGGTTAGGCTTGCCTTAGGACTTTGGTCCCGTCGTCGCTGTTAGCCACGTCACGCGGTGTCACGCGGCGTGACCTGATCGACCTCGAATGCGCTTCGGGCCGGCAGGAGGTCGTAGGATGTATTGGTGCCGACCGGCGCCCAGAGTCTGCGGGGGGACCATAGGAGGCGACATCAGTATTCGGGCAGACAGCGTGACCTCGGCCCCGACGCCCGGTTCAGCGCACCATGAGGTTGAAGCCGCGTACGACGCGGCGGCCACGCCCGCGCATGCCAGGTTTGAACCCGCGCGGGCCGCGACGCCCACGTCGGCGCACCAGCCGTCGGCGCGAGCAGCCGAGCGCTGGGCCTACAAGTGGGTCGATCGCCGCCTCAAGGTGCTGAGTATCCTGCTGCCGGTTTGTTTCATCCTGGCCCTGGAGTTCGTCCACTACACGGTCGAGGCCAAGGACCGTAAGCTCGACGGGTTCTGGGACGGCTATCGCCCGATCTTCATCAGCGTCACTGTGGTGTCGATCTTTGTCTTCGGCCTGGTCATGTTCCGGTTCATCGACCGAGCGCAGCGACAGGTGGTCAGGCAGAACCGTGAGCTGGCGGCCGTGAACGCCGTGTCGAGCGCCGTGCAGGGCGAAGTTGGTGTGGACCGAATCGTCGACGTGGCCCTCAAGAGCGTGCTCATCACGAGCGGTGCGGTTCAGGCCTCCGTCACCATCTTCAACTCAGAAGACCGATCGCCGGAAGACGCGGGCGTGACAAGGCGTCTGCTCGCAGCCCCCGGGTCAGCCATGCTCGTGCCCAACGACCCTGGTGGCGATGACGCACCCTTCATCGACTTCCCGCTGTCAACGGGGACGGTGACCGTTGGCCGGATGCGGCTCTGGCTTCCTGTCGGTGCGGGCGCGGGTGACCGCCTCGCCTCGGGCACACTGCAGACCATCGGCCATCAGCTGGCCAGCGCGATCCAGCTCGCCCAGCTCGTTGCCGACCTTCAGCGCAGGAAGTACGAAGGTCACGCTTTCTACGACGTGCTCCTCCAGATCTCGAACCAGAACCCGCCCCCGGACATCCTCTCGGCCGTGGTCCAGCACGCGCGTGAGCTGATGGGCGGCGACGAGGCTGTCCTGAGCCTCGACGAAGACGCCGCTCGATCCGTCCAGTTCGCTGGGACGCTCGAGGACGGTGCCTCCTTCGCTGACGGTGCCTCCTTCGCTGACGGCACCTCCTGTATGACGTCCTCGGGTGGGTCTGGCCACAACGACCACGGGCCCGCGACCGTCTGCCCGGTTCGGTCCTCGCCCGACTGGAACGCTGACATGGTGGTTTCGATTCGCGGCCCGATCGGGTTGCTGGGAGAGCTGTGGATCGGCCGGCGATCCGATGTCCTCTTCACCGAGCGTGACCGCGCCTTCCTCGTGACCCTCTCCGGCCTTGCTGCGATCGCTATCACAAGCGCCCAGATGCGCGAGAACGGGCGCCAGCGTGCGGTTCTCGCCGAACGCGAGCGGATCGCCCGCGAGATGCACGACAGCCTGGCGCAGGTTCTCGGCGTCACCCATCTGCGACTGCGAGCGCTGGACTCGCGCGAAGAGGTCAGCGACAACCCCGTCGTCGCGATGGAGCTGGCTGAGATCGCGGATATCTGTGAGGACGCCTACCAGGACGTCCGAGAGTCGATCCTCGGTCTGCGCGACTCGAGCAAGACCGAGCGCGGGCTGGAGGACAACCTCCGCGCATACCTGGTCAAGTACAGCCAGCAGTGCAAGATCGAGGCGTCGTTGAGCAGCGACCTCGACCACCAGCTGGGACTGTCGCCGCGGTGTGAGGTCCAGGTGATCCGGGTCATCCAGGAGGCGCTGACGAACGTCCGCAAGCACTCGGGCGCCACGTCGGCCATCGTCCGGATCAGCGAGTCCGAGTCGAGCACGATCTTTGTCGTGGAGGACGACGGTCACGGCTTCGACCAGGGTGGCTCGCCCTTCGACCGGGACGGGTTCGGGCTGTTCACCATGCGTGAGCGGATGGCGCTCCTCAACGGTAGCCTTACGATCGACTCCGCGCCGGGCCGCGGGACACGTGTCATCGCAAGCGTTCCCGAGCGATCACATCCAAAGCCAGCTCACGTCGAGGTGATGAATGCAGGCGCACGAACCGATCCGCATCCTGCTCGTTGACGATCAGCCGCTCTTTCGTGGTGCCATCGCGTCGCTGATCGGCGGGCGCGATGACATGACGGTGGTGGGTGAGGCCGAGAACGGTCTGGACGCGGTCGAGAAGGCTCGGCTGCTTCTCCCGGACCTCGTCGTGATGGACGTCGAGATGCCGGTGATGAACGGGGTTGAAGCGGTCCGGCTCATCCGCGAGCAGCTCTCGACCGTCAAGGTCATCATGCTCACCGTGTCCGAGGCCGACGACCATGTCTTCGACGCCATCCGCTTCGGTGCCCACGGATACCTCCTGAAGGACCTTCGACCCGAACAGCTCTACGACATGATCCGTTCCGTCATGCGCAACGAGACGCCCCTGTCGCCGGCCATCGCCGGGCGGCTGCTGAGCGAGATCCAGAACGGGGCCACGAGGCGGACCTCGTCGCCGGCGCAGCCCGAGGGGCCGCCCATCACGCGGCGCGAGCTCGAGATCCTCCAGCTCGTCGCCCAGGGCATGAGCAACAAAGAGATCGGCAAGAGTCTCTCGATCACGGAGGGCACCGTGAAGAACCACGTCCACAACGCCCTCGAGAAGCTGCACATGGAGAACCGCATCCAGGCCACGGCATACATCGTGCGGCAGGGCTTGGGACGCCGACCAGTCGACGAGTGACCGCTTGAAGAGTGACCGCGCTGGGGCGCGAATCGGAGCCCGGAGAGGCACCGCGAGGTAGAGGAATGCCGGTTGAGAACTGTGCCGGTTCGGGGATGGTGGTGGGGGCACGAGGGTGGTTACCGTTCAAAAAAGCGGGAATCACGTGCTAGCGGGAAGGGGTCAGGCCGTGCCGAACGAAACGCAGCACCCGGTCGTGATCCTCTACGAGCACGCCTTGCTGGGTGAGGGAATCGCCAAGTACCTCCGGGCCCAGATCGGCGTGGAGCCGACGGTCGCGTCATCGCGTCACCCCGAGGCCGTCAAGTCTGCGCTGGCCCTCGGTCCGTCGGTCGTCATCTTCGAGTCGAGCGATCCCTTCCAGCAGTTCGACCTAACCACGCTCGCCCCCCACGCGGTCCTGATCGACGTGAGTGCCGTCATCACTCGCGGCTCGGTCGTGGCCCCATGCGCCGCCGGGCTCGAGCAGATCGTCCAGGCCGTCCGCGACAGCAGCACCGTCGCTCGGCCGGCCAAGGCCCGCCGCGTCAGGACCCTCGCAGCTCCCACGGCGTAGAGCCCGAAGCCAGATCATGGTCGCAGGGCCCCCGGCGCCCAAAGGGCCTGTACCCGATATCTACCCAGCGACGGATGGGATCCCCCTCGCGTGGAAGACAGGATGGCAGAGGAGGCCCCGGCCTCCATGTCGCGCACGTTCGTTTCGAAAACGTGTCGGACATAGCGAGAGGAACTGGCATCACAATGAAGTTGAGTCGACGGAGTCCCTCCGTCTCGGACCGAGCGTCGAGCCGTCTGCTCCGCTGGGGAGCCCTGGTGCTCGTGATCGGTATTGCGGCGTTCGGGGTCATCTACTACCAGGACCAGCACGTCGATGCGGGTCCGTCCTTGGTCGGTCGGCAGATCGCGGGTGCCGAGGCGGCGGTGAAGAAGGAGCCAAACAACGTTCAAACCCGGCTTCAGCTGGCGGCGGCCTATCGCGCAGACCAACGCTTGGACGACGCGCTGAAGCAGTACGACGAGGTTCTGAAGGCCGACAAGATCAACCGGACAGCGCTTCTGGGACGCGGTGGCGTCCTGATCGACAAGGGTGACCTCACGGCTGCCGCGGTTGCTTACCGCACGATCACCGCTGAGGCCAGAGAGGGAGAGTTCGCAGGGGCCGACCCACAGCTGCAGGAGGCCCGCTACTTCCTCGGCTCGATCGCGGTGAAGCAGGGGAAGACGAAGGAGGCCATCAAGGAGCTCGAAGCCGCACTCAAGATCAACCGTGCGGACTCGGACGCGCTATATCTTCTTGGGGTCGCCCAGCTCAAGGACGGTGCGCCCAAGCTCGCCGTCGCCTCTCTCAAACAGGCCCTCTTGTTCGTTCCGACCGGATGGTGCGAGCCCTACTCCCAGCTCACCCTCGCCTACGGCAAGCTCGCCCAGGTGCCCGAGAAGGCATACGCCACCGCGATGGAGAGCTTCTGCCTCAAGAAGCCAGCCGCTGCGAAGTCCCAGCTCAAGGCGCTGACCAATGGTCCGGTAGCCGTCGATGCCCTGCTGGGGCTCGGCCTGATTGCCGAAACTGAGTCCAACAACCCAGAGGCGGTCTCCTGGTACAAGAAGGTCCTCGCCGTCGATCTCAAGAACGCTCCCGCGATCTCCGCCCTGTCGCGCCTCGGTGCTGGGCCCACCAGCTCCGCCACGACGCAAGGACCAAGCTGATGACCACCTTCGATCAAACTCCACCGGAGTCCCCTGAGGCCACGCCGTCTCTCATTGAGGGCTTCAGTGATGACGCCGGTGAAGCGGCACCCGCAAAGATGAGCAAGAAGCGCAAGAGCTTGATCGCCGCCCTGCTCATCGCCTTGGTGATCCTGGCCCTCTTGTTCGTCTGGTAC
>DASRVZ010000212.1:0-44437 GCA_035654835.1 Dermatophilaceae bacterium
CGTCCTGTTCGTGGTGCTGGCACTCAGCAAGCTGACCCGGACGTGGGGGCTCGAGCTGCGGACCTGGTTCGCGATCTACCCGATCTTCCTGTTGTTCGTCGCCGGCGTGCACACCGGGATGCTGCGCTACCTCTTGCTCGCCTTCCCGTTGGGACTGCTGATGATCGGAAGTCCTGAGCCCGGCACGATCCCGCGCAAACGGGCGGCCCTGGTTGTCGCCGTCTGCGTCGTCAGCCTCGCGCTGCAGATCCCGTGGGTGGACAACGCCCTCGTGGTCACCCAGTTCGCCGGCAAACCCTGGCTGCCCTGAGCGCGACATCAGCCAGATCGCTCACCACCAGCTCCACCTATGATTTCCGGGTGGGCTACGCACGCTTTGGCAGTCGACTGGCCCGCGACGTGGTCGAGATTTCCCATGACGTCCAGTGCCTCGACAAAGGTGGATTCTGGGCCGTCGTCGTCACCTTTGAGGGCGACGTCACGTGCGTCCGATTCGGCCAGGTGGTCGATCGGCCGGTGTCCGATCTGCAGGTGTCGGATCCACAGCCCACCGACGAACCCCCGTGGCAGGTTCCGGAGTGGGCGCCCCTGACTGGCGTCTGGAGCACGTCCCTGAGCGAGACGGCATACCGATCTGGCGTGACCAAGATCCGCGACCGCATCGCAGCGGGCGAGGTCTATCAGGCGTGTCTCTGTCGGATCATGAGCCATCCGTTGACCGACGCCGCCGACCTGGCGAGTCTGGGAGCCCTTGTCGCGCAAGGCAATCCGGCGCCCCATGCCGGACGCATCTGCGTCCCTGAGGCGGGGTTGGATCTGCTCAGCGCCTCACCTGAAGCATTCCTGATTCGGCATGGAGGCCAGATCGAGTCCCGTCCCATCAAGGGGACCGCCACGACGCTGTCAGAGATGCTGGTCAAGGACTATGCCGAGAACGTCATGATCGCGGACCTCGTGCGCAACGACCTCTCCGCCGTATGCCGTCCAGGCACCGTCAGCGTGGACGCCCTGTGTGCGCCCGAGGACCATCCGGGGTTGACGCATCTGGTCACCACGGTCTCGGGGGAGCTGCGTCCGGGTCTGGGCTGGTCCGAGATCATGGCGGCGACGTTCCCACCCGGATCGGTGTCAGGGGCGCCCAAGTCCTCGGCGCTGCGGGCCATCGCCGACCTCGAGGGTGTGCCGCGCGGCCCCTATTGCGGGGCGATCGGCTGGGTGGACGCGGACACCAACGAGGCCGAGCTTGCCGTGGGGATCAGGACGTTCTGGGCGGATCGGGACGGCTCGGGTCAGCGGACGTTGAGATTCGGCACCGGCGGCGCCATCACGTGGGGTTCGGACCCGGCCCAGGAATGGGCCGAAACAGAGCTCAAGGCGGCTCGCCTGATCGGACTCGCATCTGGGAAGGTGGAGCCGTGAGCGAACCAGACACGCGCGACCAGGGCACCAGAGACCGGGACACCAGCCAGAACCGTCGAGTTGGCGACGTCCGGGCGTGGGTCAACGGCGTAAGGGTGGATGCCACGGGCCCGTCGATCGCCGCAGTTGACCACGGCATCACGGTCGGTGACGGCGTCTTCGAGACGTGCAAGGTCATCGACGGCGTTCCCTTCGCCCTGGCGCGACATGCGAGACGAGTGGACCGTTCGTTGTCCGGGCTCGGCCTACCTGCCCCTGACCACGCCGTCATCGATGCCGGCATCAAGGATGTGCTGTCGGGCGATCCCATCGCCTACGGACGACTTCGCTACACGATCACCGGTGGCGCGGGCCCCCTCGGCTCCGACCGCGACACCTCACCGTTGACCTACATCGTCACCGCCGGGCCGACGGCTCCGAACCCCGCCACAGCCAAGGTTGCCGTCGTGCCCTGGACCCGCAACGAACGCAGCGCCACCGCGGGACTGAAGACCACGTCATACGCGGAAAACGTTGTGGCACTTGCCTATGCCAAAGAACGCGGGGGAGCGGAGGCACTCTTCGCCAACTCCGTCGGCAACCTCTGCGAGGGCACCGGAGCCAACGTCTTCGTCGTCGTGGACGGCGAGATCCTCACTCCGGACCTGGCCTCCGGACCGTTGGCCGGGGTAACCCGCGACCTGGTCATCGAGTGGTGTCGTGAGGAGGGGCTCACGGTCCGCTCCGAGCCGCTTCCGATGTCGATCCTGACCAGGGCTACGGAGGTCTTCATCACGTCGTCGATCAAGGACGTCATGGCCGTCCACGCGATCGACGACCGACTGCTCCCGGCACCGGGACCCGTGACAGCGCAGGTTGTCGAGATCTTCAACCGGCTGTCCCGCGAGCGCCTGGACCCATGAGCGACAAACACGGTTGGGGTGGTGACGACCACAACGTCACCCTCGACGCCGGCGACGACGACTGGGAGTGGCGGCGCAAGATCCGCTCCAACCCCCACTCGCACCTGATCTATCGGATCATCGTCGGGGTCGTCGGCCTGGTCATCGTCGTCCTTGGTCTGATCCTGGTGCCGTTCCCTGGCCCCGGCTGGCTGATCGTCTTCCTCGGGCTGGCGATCTGGGCCTCCGAGTTCGAGTGGGCCCAGCGTTTGCTGCGCCAGGCCAGAGGCACCCTGCACGCCTGGGCCGTCTGGCTCAGGCCCCAACCCTGGTGGGTCAAGGGGCTTGTGCTCCTGCTCACGGTCGCGGCTGTCGCGGTGGTCCTCTGGCTGTTGTTCCTGATCAGCGGCGTCCCCGGCTTCTTCCCCGACAGCATCGAGCAGTGGCTCAAGAGCGTCCCCGGTCTGGCCCACTGACCCGATTGGCATGCGAATGCAGGGAGCGGCTATTCTCCACTCCGCTGCCTGTATGCCGGGTGGCGTCGTCCGGACGTGTAGCTCAGCTGGTTAGAGCGCTCGCCTCACACGCGAGAGGTCGGGGGTTCGAGTCCCTCCACGTCCACCAACCAAGGGGTCTTCCCTGAAATAGGCGTAGTTGTTCCCCGGAACGTCCGAGTTACTGGACTGTCCACTCCGAGGCGCTGTCCGCCGCCCTGAGGTTGGCCCTGGTGGCACGCTCGACATCCCGACGCTCCCCTTCGCTGGCCCGGGTGGGTTGGTGTGGTTTCTGGGGCGCCGACGCGAGCGCCTCGAGACAGCTCGTGGCCCACCGCTGAACGTCGTGGTCGACGACGGTCTTGCACATTGCCTTCATCCGCCGCCGTCGTTCGCTCTCGGGGGTGGTGATCGCCCGCATGATCGTTTGTTTGACCCCCTCGATGTCGTGCGGGTTGCAGATGAAGGCCTGGTGCAGCTCGCGCCACGCTCCGGTGAACTCGGACAGCACCAAGGCTCCGCCCAGGTCGGGCCGGCTGGCGACGTACTCCTTGGCGATGAGGTTCATGCCGTCACGTAGGGGTGTCACGAGCAGCACGTCTGCGGCCACGAACATCGCCACCATCTCGGCACGCTGGCAGAAGTGGTGCAGGTAGTGCACGGCGGGCGAGCCCAGCACGGAGTACTCGCCGTTGATCCGTCCGACCGTGCGCTCGACCTCCTCGCGCAGCAGGCGGTAGGCCTTCACCCGCTCGCGGCTCGGCAAGGCCACCTGCATGAACGTCACTGTGGGTGGGGCGATCGTCTTGTCGTGCAGCAGCTCCTCGTAGGCCTTCAGCCGGTGCCGGATCCCCTTGGTGTAGTCGAGCCGGTCGACGCCCAGCAGGAGGATCTCCGGACCGCCCAGGGACGCACGGATCTGCTCTGCGCGGGCACGGACTGCCGGAGTGCGCGCGAGGGCCGAGATCTCTTGGGCGTCCACCGAGATGGGTATCGCGCTGGCCCGCACCGTCCGTCGCGCCGGGTCGTCGCCAGGGGGCGTGAAGGTCACCGTGTCGCCCTTGGTCGACATGCCCAGCAGCCTGCGGCAGACCCGCAGGAAGTTGTCGGCATCGGCGGTGAGCTGGAATCCCAGGAAGTCGGCGCCCAGCAGACCCTCCACCAGGGCGCGACGCCACGGCAGCTGGGCGAACAGCTCGACCGGCGGGAAGGGGATGTGGTTGAACCAGCCGATGCGGACATCGGGTCGCAGCGCCCGCAGCATCGCGGGAACCAGCTGGAGCTGGTAGTCGTGCACCCACACGGTGGCACCCGGCGCGGCCACCGCGGCGATCGCCTGGGCGAAGCGGTGGTTCACCGTCCGATAGGTGTTCCACCAGTTGCGGTGGAAGGACGCCGGCACGATCACGTCGTGGTAGATCGGCCAGAGGGTCTCGTTGCTGAACCCCTCGTAGTACTCCTCGATCTCAGCGGACGACAGGCCCACCGGGCACAGGAAAAGCCCTTCCTGGTGGAACGGTTCGGAGGCCGCACCGGGCTCGCCGGCCCACCCCACCCACGCCGCGCACCGGCCGGTCATGACCGACTCCAGGGCTGTCACCAGGCCGCCGGGACTGCGTTGCCACGTGACCCGGCCACGGGCGTCGAGCACACGTTCGACAGGCAGGCGGTTTGCGGCGACCACCAGATCGAACGTCGGTCCAGCCATGAGCCTTCACCTCCTGCCCGCGGGGTCCGGTCCGCACGGTCGTACCGGCCCGGGTGCTCATCACGGCGTTGGCATCATTCGGCGCTGTGGGAGGTCGGCCTCGTATGTTCAGCACAGCACGGCCATGCGTCAGCGGGTCAGGGCCGAACGTCCCGTCGTCGAGATCGACGTTGCGCTTGCGGTGCGAGCTCTCGTCGGCTGTTTTCCCCCGCGTCCACCGCGGCCGATACAACCCGTAAGGTTCCGCGAATGACAGCCACGAACCTCACCTCCGTTTGTTCCGAGACTGCGTTCGCCGGACACTGTCAATGAGGTGACGAGGACTACTTAGAGACTTCTCCCAGGATCGGTGTCAGGCCGGCCAGACTCGGTCCAGGTGTTCGGGCAGCCGTATCTCGAGTGGCCGGCCTCGACCAGGCTCGTCACGATGCTGGTGCTGGCCGTGCCAGGCGCGCTACTCGCCGCAGCGATCGCCGAACGCACGGTCAAAGTCGCCTGACGATCGGCGTCCACGCGCGGCGCAGGGCCCGCCTCCTACACGCGCGTAACTGTTCCCCGAGATCCCGGACGTGTCACGAGATGGCTTTGTTGCACGCTGCGAGGGCGGCTTCATACTTCGGCAGGACGGTCTTGTTCCAGTTCGTCAGCGCGGCCATGAACTGAGTGGTGGCGGAGGTCTCCTGCTTTCCGGCTGCAGCCTCCGCTCGCGTATCGCGCGCGATCATGGCTGTTCGCACGGCCGTGACCTTGGTGAGTCTTGCGGTCTGCGCTTGCGCCAATTTCGTTTGGGCAGCGGTTACGGCCGGGTACTGAGCCATCTCGTCAGCGCAGGCAGGGGGAAGCTTGACGCCCTTCAAAGCCAGACAGGCCTTGAACAACGGTGAAAAGGCTTTGTACAGCTCGTTGGCACTGACAACCTTCTGCTGCGCAGCCTTGACTGTGGCGTTCAGTTTGACGAGGAGCCGGTTGATCTCCTCGACAGAGCCACCCCCGCTCACGCTGATGGTGCCCACCCTGAGGTTCACGGAGAGCGAGTCCGTCACCACTTTGCCGGCCGCCTCATCCATCGCGAGACTGCCTTTGAGCCAGTCGTTGAATGTCTTGCGGGCATCTTGGCAGGCCTTCGGGACCTCGCCAACGGCATCGCTGGCGGTGCCAACACGGTCTCCGTTGCCGCCTCCGCAGGCCGACAGAGCCACAAGGATCGTAAGCATCAGAGCGATCCGTCGGGCCACGTTGCGCATCCTCGCCGGCTGGGCATCGGTAAGGACGTTCTGCGTCATGGTGGATCTCCCTAGCTCATGGGAAGGAGGTTGCCGGCGGTCAAACCGATAGCGATGAAGACCGCGAACATCAGGTAGGCCAGATAGTCGCGTCCCCGCAGGTTCTCGCGATCCCACGCGGTCGCGTAGCCCAACACGTTGCCGAGGAGACCCACGTAGGTCGCGGCCCACAGGAGGATCAGTCCGTACTCAACGGATGCACCCGAAGCCTGCCCCCCCTCGAAGTAGAACCTCGCCGTCACCATCGGGGCGGCAATTGCGACGATGGCGACCAGCAGCTGCAAAACGAATACCAGCCGAACACTCATGGCTGGCCGTCCGGGCGTCAGCAGAACCCCCGGCGCGACTGGCTCCTGCGCAACATGATGTTCAGCGTGAGGAAGATGATCGTCACGCCTGCGAGGCCCAGTCCGCTGAGCAGCGTCGACCGCCCAGTCAAGAACGGCACGGAACGGCCTTCTGGGTCGGTGAAGAAACGCGAGATGAAAAAGACGTTGTGGCCGGCATCGCGCTGGACCTCGTAGATATCCCAACCGCTGAGAGTGCGGCCCCCTCCTGAGCTCAGCCAGGGCATGAACGAGGCCGCGACCATTGCCCCACTGGCCAGAAGCGAGATCGCGGCCGCGAGCAGCGCGCGCTTCCTCCAGTTGTGCGTCGCCGCGACGGCCACCGTGCCTTCATGGGGTCCCGGGCTCGTGCCTCCCACACCCGAGGGTTCCAACCGCTCTGCGACGCCGTCAGCCATCAGGTGACCTCCTGATCCAGCGTCCACCGCCTGGCGGAAGCGCAAGTAGAGGCGAAAGTCCCTACCGGCCCGCTCGACACCGAGCACCGGCCTGAGGCCTTCCCGCGTCCACAGCGGACTGCGACGACCCGTAAATCCGCGAATGACCGCCACGAACCTCACCTCCGTGGCTTAGACCACCGTCGACGAACGCCACAAGGGCGGAGTTCGCACCGACACCCAGGCTCTACGCGCGATCGCTGTGGGCGCGGTGCTGCTGTATCACCTGTGGCCCAATCGGCTCACCGGTGGCTACGTCGGGCAAAACGCCTGGTGCCTGCGTCGACCCCTGTGCTCTTCCTGACGGCCTTGGGCGTGGTGGCCTGGGTTCCGCGGAATCTCTGGCGTCAGTTCCTCTACGAGATCATCGCCTCGACGGTTCAGGTCCAGAGCTGGCGGCTTGCGCATGACTCGGTGGACTACCTCGCCGCCAACAACAGCCCGTCACCGACGCAGCATTTCTGGACGCTGTCGGCGGAGGAACAGTTCTACATCGCTCTGCCACTGGTCCTGCTGGCGGCCACCGTGCTGGCCCGAGTCCTCCATCGTGGTCACC
The DNA here is from genome assembly GCA_035654835.1 of Dermatophilaceae bacterium. Lineage (GTDB taxonomy): Bacteria > Actinomycetota > Actinomycetes > Actinomycetales > Dermatophilaceae > UBA4719. Next base: position 7,126 of record DASRVZ010000212.1, read on the forward strand.
GGCGGGTGATCCTGACGGGGCTGCTGCGGACGGTCGCCTGCCGTATATCGAACGACAGGTCGTCGCCGCGCTCTCGAGCTAGACGTCGTTCGACACCGGGCGGCATACCGGCAAGGCATGCAGGAGGCTCGGTCAGGACTGGACCGCGGCGAGCAGCTCGCGGACCTGGGCGACGGTGGGGACGCGGCCGGACAGGATGACGTGCTCGTCGACGACGAGTCCGGGGGTGGACATCACGCCGTAGCCGACGATGGTGGGGTAGTCCTCGACCTTTTCGATGGTGGCGTCGATGCCGAGCTCGGCGACGGCTTCGCGGGTGACGCGCTCGAGGTTCTTGCAGTTGGCGCAGCCGGGGCCGAGGACCTTGATGATCATGGTGCTTCTCCTTGGTGGGGCAGGACGATCTAGTGGGCGAGGACGATATTGAACAGGTAGCCGACCGCGACGATGCCGGTGCCGACGACGCCGACGAAGGTGGCGATCAGCCGGGGTTTGAGGACCCGGCGGAGCAGGATCATCTCCGGCAGCGACAGCGCGACGACGCTCATCATGAACGCGAGCAGAGTGCCCATCGGCAGCCCGGCGCCGTACAACGACTGGACCAGCGGCATGACCCCGGCGGCGTTGGAGTACAGGGGGACTCCGATGAGGACGGCGACGAAGACACCGAGCGGGTTGGACGCGTTGGCGTATGTGGTGAAGAAGTCGGTGGGCGCCCAGCCATGGATGAGCGCGCCCAGACTGATGCCAACCAGCAGGTATGGCCAGATCTTGCGCAGGATGGTGGCGACCTCCTCGACGCCCATCTGGATCCGGTCGTCCCAGCTCAGGCCGGCGGTGGTGTCGATGACCTGACCCCCGAGCCGGGTCTCGAAGACGAACGGCTCGACCCACTTCTCGACGCCGAGGCGGCCGAGGATCCAGCCGGCGACGATCGCAATGGTCAGCCCGGCCACGACATACAGCAGGGTGGGTCCCAGCCCGAACATGCCGAACAGCAGCCCGATGGCGATCTCGTTGACCAGCGGGGATGCGATGAGGAAGCTCATCGTGACCCCGATGGGGATGCCGGCGGCGACGAAGCCGATGAAGGCGGGCACCGCGCTGCACGAGCAGAACGGGGTGACCACGCCCAGGCTGGCGGCCATGACGTTGCCGACGCCTTCGCGCTTGCCGCCGAGCATCGCCCGGGTGCGCTCGAGCGACATGAACGAGCGCAGCACGGTAACGACGAAGATGATGCCGACGAGCAACAAGGCGATCTTGACCGCGTCGGCGCAGAAGAACAGCACGGCAGACCCGGCGCGACCGGTCAGGTCCATGCCGGCGGCGTCGCGGATCAGCCACGTCCAGAACGGCTCGTTGGCCTGATACAGAACCGCCCAGATCGCGCCCGCCGCCGCCAGACCGACCCAGCGGCGGGTCGGGGTGCCTGGACGCAACCGTTCCGCGACCGAGGTCATGAACGTGCTCCGACGAGCGCGCTGGGCAGGGCGGCGTGCAGTCGTGCGAGGGCGTCGTCGGCCAACGCGTAGTCGATCCACCGACCGCGCCGACTCGCGGTCACCAGACCGGCCTCGCGCAGAACCTTGAGGTGGTAGCTGAGCAGATTCGCTGCGACAGGGACGTGTTCCTGCAGGTCGCACACGCACCGCGGCGACTCGGCCAAGCGCGTCAGCACGGTCCACCGGACCGGGTCGGCCGCCGCGGCCAGCACCGTGGTGGCCGCCGATGCCGCAGGGGAGACTTCAACCGAACTTGTACCAGCCATGATTGAAGTATACGTCCTCAGGCCGCGTTCTGAGCGAAGTTGCGGGTCGATACGGTGGGTTCGTGAATGACCAGAGCAGCTTCGCGCTGATGGCACTGTGGATCTACCCCACGAAGGACCAGCCGGGCATCTCGCTACCCTCCGTGGCGGTCGAGGCCGACGGACTCGCCGGTGACCGCCGTAAGAAGTCGGCCCTGCACCTGGTGTCGGCAGCTGACGCCGCCGAGCTCGCGCCGCGGGCCAATCTGGTCCTCGATGCCACGGCCGAGCAGCTCGCAGAGCTCGTCGGGCACCAGATGATGTTGGGCAACAGCCAGATCGAGATCACCGGCAAGCCCTCGAACTGCCCCGGCGTCTACGCGTCGGTCGTCCGGCCGGGGGCCGTCACTATTGGCGACCGCCTCGAACCGGCGGCCCGGTAACATCAGAACCCGGTCACCCACGCCGGTGACTGATCCCGTGCCGCCCGGTCGGGCGGCATACCGCATCAACGTGCAGGAGCCAATCGTGTCTTTGCAGTCGTCCGACATCACCGTGGTCATCGCTGGGACGAAGCGATCGGTCGCGGGGGGGACGACGGCAGCTGATCTGTTCGCCGAGGACAAGAGCGCCGTGGTCGCCCGGGTCAACGGAGAGCTGCGCGATCTGGCCCATGTTGTCGCCGAGGGCGATGTTGTCGAAGCCGTAGGGCTCGACAGCGACGAGGGGCTCGCGGTCCTGCGTCACTCCGCCGCTCACGTGCTCGCCCAAGCCGTGCAACAGATCTACCCCAAGGCCAGGCTGGGCATCGGGCCGCCGATCCGTGACGGTTTCTACTACGACTTCGACGTCGAGGAACCCTTCACCCCCGAAGACCTCAAGCCCCTCGAGAAGGCCATGCAGAAGATCATCAACGAGGGTCAGACCTTTGTCCGCAGGGTCGTGACGGACGAGGCCGCCCGCGTGGAGCTGGCCGACGAGCCCTACAAGTGCGAGCTCATCGGGCTGAAGGGTGGGGCCGCCGGGGCCGTGTCGTCGGTCGAGGGCGCGGACGTCGAGGTCGGCGCCGGCGAGCTGACGATCTACGACAACATCCGCCGCGACGGCGAGCGCGTATGGGGCGACCTGTGCCGCGGCCCGCACGTGCCCACGACCAAGATGCTGGGCAACGCCTACAAGCTGATGCGAACGGCTGCCGCCTACTGGGGCGGGTCCGAGAAGAACCCCCAGCTGCAACGCGTCTACGGCACCGCGTGGCCGTCCAAGGACGAGATGAAGGACTATCTCGACCGGCTGGCCGAGGCGGAGAAGCGTGACCACCGCAAGCTCGGGGCGGAGCTCGACCTGTTCTCCTTCCCGGACGAGATCGGCTCCGGCCTGGCCGTCTTCCACCCCAAGGGCGGTGTCATCCGCAAGACGATGGAGGACTACTCCCGGCTTCGCCATGAGGACTCCGGCTACGAGTTCGTCTACTCGCCGCACATCACCAAGGCCAACCTGTTCCAGACGTCGGGGCACCTCGACTGGTACGCCGAGAGCATGTACCCGCCGATGCACCTCGATGAGGAGCGCGACGCCGAGGGTCATATCAAGCGTCAGGGTCAGAACTACTACCTCAAGCCGATGAACTGCCCGTTCCACTGCCTGATCTTCCGGGCGCGCGGCCGCTCCTACCGCGAGCTGCCACTGAGGCTCTTTGAGTTCGGTTCGGTCTACCGCTACGAGAAGTCCGGGGTGGTGCACGGCCTGACCAGGGTCCGGGGGATGACCCAGGACGATGCGCACATCTACGTCACCCCCGCGCAGCTCCAGTCCGAGCTGAAGTCCTTGTTGACCTTCGTCATCGACCTGCTCAAGGACTATGGCCTGGACGACTTCTACCTCGAGGTCTCGACCCGCAACGAGGACAAGTACGTCGGCACGGATGAGAACTGGGCCAAGGCCACCGAAGCGCTGAGGGAGGCGGCCAGCGACTCAGGCCTGGAGCTGGTGGACGACCCCGGCGGTGCCGCGTTCTACGGCCCAAAGGTCTCCGTCCAGGCTCGTGACGCCATTGGCCGCACCTGGCAGATGTCAACGATCCAGGTCGACTTCAACCTGCCCGAGCGTTTCGAGCTCGAGTTCCAGTCGGACGACGGCTCCCGTCAGCGGCCCATCATGATTCACCGTGCGCTGTTCGGCTCGGTCGAGCGGTTCTTCGCCGTGCTGACCGAGCATTACGCCGGGGCGTTCCCACCCTGGTTGGCGCCGGTCCAGGTGATCGGGATCCCGGTGGCCGAGGAGTTCAACGACTATCTCTTCGAGATCGCCGAACGACTGAAGGCCAAGCGGATTCGCGTCGAGATCGACACCTCGGCCGACCGATTCCCGAAGAAGATTCGGACCGCGCAGAAGTCCAAGGTGCCGTTCATGCTCATCGCCGGCGAGGATGACCGGTCCGCCGGCGCTGTTTCCTTCCGTTACCGCGATGGCTCGCAGAAGAATGGTGTCCCGATCGCTGACGCGATCGACGAGATCGTGGCGGCTATCGAGAGCCGAGTGCAGGTCTGATCGCTGATCGTGGACATCCTGAATGAGGTCTGGCACCGCGCTCTGACCACCCAGCCGGCACCCTCCGGTCGGGTCGTCGTGTTGACCGCCGTGCTCGCGGCGCTCCTGGTATGGGCACCTGGCGCGTGGTCGATCACCCGGCACGTCGTGACCATTGCCCACGAGGCGGCCCACGGCCTCGCCGCCTTCCTGTCGGGGCGCAGGCTGCACGGCATACGCCTGCACTCTGACACCTCCGGGCTGACGGTGTCCGCAGGCAAGACCACTGGCCTGGGCATGATCGTGACAGCCGCCGCGGGCTATGTCGGCCCCGGCCTGCTCGGCCTCGGTGCCGCTGCGATGTTGACCCGTCACCGAGCCGTTGGCCTGCTGTGGGCACTGTTGATCCTTTTGGCATTGTTGCTGATTCAGGTGCGCAACTGGTTCGGGCTCTGGTCGGTCCTTATCAGCTCAGCCGTGGTTCTGGGCGTGTCCTGGTGGCTCGCACCGCAGGTGCAGTCCGGCTTCGCCTATGTGCTGACATGGTTCCTGCTGCTTGCGGCGCCACGTCCGGTCCTGGAGCTGCAGGCACACCGCCGTGCCAGCGGGACACGAAGCTCCGACGCCGACCAGCTCGCGCGACTCACCTTCCTGCCGGCGATCGTGTGGGTCGGTTTCTTCCTCGTGGTGACGGTGGGTGCTCTGTTTGTCGGGGGACGCTGGATGGTGGCCGCAGCGACCTGACCGCAGGATGCATAGGATCGGCACCATGACGCAGGAGGAGAGCCACACGCAGGAGGAGAGCCACCCGCGGCCCGAGCTCGAGTCGGCGCACGATTTCGCTTTGGTCGACGACGGGTTCCAGAGACTGTGGACCCCCCATCGGATGGCCTACATCAACGGAGACCGTCCGACCGACCATGCGGGTGATGGCTGCCCCTTCTGTGCGGTGATCGCCAAGGACGACGCTGAGGGTCTGATCGTCCATCGCGGCAAGAGCTGCTACGTGGTGATGAACCTCTTCCCCTACAACCCTGGTCACGTCCTGGTGTGCCCCTACCGGCACGTCTCGCTCTACGTCGATCTGACCGACGAGGAGACGCTGGAGTTCGGGTCGCTCACCAAGGCAAGCATGGTGGCGCTGGATGGCTCTTCGGCGCCCATGGGCTACAACATCGGGATCAACCAGGGCGCGGTTGCCGGAGCCGGCATACGTGCCCACCTGCACCAGCACATCGTCCCGAGGTGGAGCGGCGACTCGAACTTCCTGCCCATCATCGGGCAGACCAAGGCGCTGCCGATGCTGCTCGAAGACGCCCGTCTGCGTCTCATCGACGCGTGGCCTCGCGGCTGACCCACATGCGGCAGACGCCCCCAGCCACCCGCCTTACGGGGTGCGTCTTCCGGCCAAACGCGGCAGACGTGCCCAGCCATACGCGTCGGACGGCCGGGGACTGGCAGTGCCGGGTCACTCAGGCAGATGGGTCTTGACCAGGTTTGGCGGCATGGGTTCGTAGCCGTGGGGGCTCCGGGTGAAGGTGCCGGTTCCATGGGACACCGAGCGCAGATCGATGGCATAGCGGGTGATCTCGGTCTGTGGCACCTCGGCCTTGATCGTGCTGCGGCCTGAGGTGTCCGGCTCGGTCCCGAGGACCCGGCCCCTGCGCGTCTGCAGATCTGTCATGACCGCCCCGACATACTCATCGGCCACTCTTACCAACAGCGAGTCGATCGGCTCGAGCAAGGTCACGGTCTGCGGCGAGGCGGCGTTCTTCAGGGCCAGCGCTCCAGCGGTCTGGAACGCCATGTCGCTGGAGTCCACCGAGTGGGACTTCCCATCTGTGAGAGTGATGCGCAGGTCGACCATCGGGTAGCCCGCGATGCAGCCCTTCACAAGTTGGGCGCGAACCCCTTTCTCCACACTGGGGATGTACTGGCGGGGGACCGTCCCACCGACCACGCGGTCGACGAACTCGAACCCAGCCCCCCGCTCGAGGGGCTCAACGGTGATGTTGCACACGGCGTACTGACCGTGGCCCCCGCTCTGTTTGATATGCCGCCCATGACCGATCGCGTTGGTGACAAAGGTCTCTCGCAGGGCCACCTTCAGGGGCTCGGACACAACGTTGACGCCATAACGGTCCCGGAGCCGAACCAGGAGGACGTCCACGTGAGCCTGGCCCATGGTCCAGAGGATCACCTGATGGGTCTCGGGGTTGTGTTCGAGCCTCATGGTGGGGTCTTCGGCCACCAGTCGAGCTAGGGCGCCGGCCAGCTTGTCCTCGTCAGACTTCGTGGCCGCTGTGATGGCCACCGGCAGCAGCGGGACCGGGAACATCCACGGCTCGACAAGGGCCGGCATCTCCTTGCTGCTCAACGTGTCTGTGGTCTCGGCCTTGGCCAGCTTGGCCACCACACACAGGTCACCGGCAATGGCGTAGGGCTTGGGGTGCAACGCATCGCCGAGCGACGAGGAAAGGAGCCCGACGCGCTCGTCGTCGTCGTGACCGACATGCCCCTCGAGCGTTCCGCTGGCGAGACGGTCAAGGTGACCCGAGACGTGGACCACCGAGTCCGGCCGCAGGGTCCCGCTGAACACGCGGACGAGACTGACCCGGCCGACATACGGATCGCCCGTCGTACGAATGACTTCGGCCACCAGAGGGCCGTCGGAGTCGCACGTGAGCGGCGGCAGGGGGTCGCCGTTGGGGGCCATGATCGCTGGCAGCGGGTGCATGTTCGGCGCGGGGAAGGCTGCGGTCAACAGCTCCAGCAGCTCGAGGGTGCCGACGCCGGTCTCGGTGGAGACGGGGATCACCGGGTGAAAACGGCCGCGTGAAACTGCAGTCAGAAGGTCCGAGATGATGAGGTCGAGGTCGATGTCCTCACCATCGAGGTAGCGGTCGAGAAGTGTGTCGTCCTCGGACTCCTGGATGATCGCCTCGATCAGATCCGACCGGTGACCTTCGATGAGCTCACGGTGTTCGGAGTCAGCGGCACGGCCCACAACCTCGCCCGAGCTGTAGTCGTAGATCCGCTGCGACAAGAGCCCGACGTTGCCGACGATCGACTCGTCGTCGCCGTGCAGCGGCAGGTACAGCGCCATGACACCGTCGCCAAAGACCCGCTGGCAGATGGCCACCGTGTCCTCGAAGTCGGCCCGTCCGGCGTCGAGCTTGGTCACCGCGACCGCCCGGGGCATGCCTATCGCCGCGCACTCCTCCCACAACAACATCGTGGCGCCATCGACGCCGTCGGCGGCCGAGACCACGAACAGCGCCGCATCCGCGGCCCGTAGACCCGCCCGCAGCTCACCGACGAAGTCCGGATAGCCGGGGGTGTCGATGAGGTTGACCACCACGCCGTCATGCGACACCGAGGCCACAGAGAGCTGCACGGAGCGCTCATCGAGGATCGGTTTGGCTCGATAGCCCGGGGTCGTTGCGGCAACGAGATGCTCGAACAGTGTTGTCTTGCCGCCTCCGCTGTGCCCGACGAGCACCACATTGCGGATGTCACCGGGGGCAGTGGCCTGCTGGACGGGTGCGCTCGTGGACGGCTTGGTGCTCATGGCGAAAACGATGTCGTCTCAGAGCGCTGGGCACAACCCCGTACGGCAGGTCGGTACGCTGGGGCCACCATGCTGAACCGATTCGCACGAGTCTTCATCAACAAGCTCTTCACGCCACTGGCCCGGTTGTTCCTCAAGCTCGGCCTGAGCCCCGACGTCGTGACGATCATTGGCACCGCCGGGGTCTGTGTGGGCGCGCTGGGTTTCTACCCGCGTCATGAGTTCTTCTGGGGCTCGCTCATCGTCGCGGTGTTTGCGCTTTTCGACACGCTCGACGGCGCCATGGCCCGCCTCTCCGGTCGCTCGAGCAGGTGGGGCGCCTACCTGGACTCAACCCTGGACAGGGTGGGCGACAGCGCCATCTTCGGCGGACTCGTCCTCTGGTATGCCGGCGACGGCGGCACGCCATACCTCGCAGCTCTGGCGCTTGCCTGTCTGATCCTGGGCAGTGTCGTCAGCTACTCCAAGGCCCGGGCCGAGGGCCTGGGCATGACGGCCAACGTCGGCATCGCCGAGCGGGCAGATCGACTGGTCGCGGTCCTCATCGCCACCGGCTTCGTCGGGCTGGGGCTGCCCGAGGTGCTGTTGACGGTGGTCTTGTCCCTGTTGGCACTGGCCAGCCTGATCACCGTGATCCAGCGGATGCTCGAGGTGCGCCGGCAGGCGTTCGAGATCGCGTGAGCAAGCTGTCCGAACGTGCCACCCTCGCCGCCTACCGCGCGGGTTGGTCCCTCGTACGCCGGATGCCGAATCGTCTGGCCTACGCCTCGTTCGATCTCATCGCCGACGTCACATGGCGGCGACGCGGCAAGAACGTCGAGCGGATGCGCAGCAACTACGCCACCGTCCGGCCAGAGCTGAGCCCCGCCGAGCTCGACGCCCTGGTACGGGCCGGGATGCGTTCCTACCTGCGCTACTGGTGCGACTCCTTCCGTCTTCCCGACCGCAGCATCGAAGAGCTGATCGACGGGGTCCGGGGGGTCGGGGACGACGCGGTTCGTGCCCAGCTGCAGTCCGGCAGGTCCGCGGTCATCTTCCTGGGACACATGGGCAACTGGGACTTCGGCGGCGCCTGGTCCACGACCCAGCTTGCGCCTGTCACCACCGTCGCTGAACGGCTCAAGCCAGAGGAGCTCTTCGACGAGTTCCTCGCGTTCCGCGAGGGTCTGGGCATGCGGATCATCCCGCTGACCGGCGGCTCCGACGTCTTTCGCGAGCTGACCAAAGCCTGCCGTTCCGGGGCGCTCGTCGCACTGTTGGCCGACCGGGACCTGACCAAGGGCGGCGTCGAGGTCGACTTCTGCGGCCAGCGGGCGAGGATGGCCATCGGGCCCGCAGCGTTGGCGGTCAATACCGGCGCAGCCCTGTTCCCGTGCATGGTCCACTACGAACCCCATCCGCGGGGGCACGGCTGGCGGACGGTCGTGACGTTCCACGACGCTGTCGCCGTACCCGCTGAGGGCACGCCCCGGGACAAGGTCCAGGCGATGACCCAGGCTTGCGCCGACGCACTTTCGCAGGCTGTCCGCGAGCACACCCACGACTGGCACATGATGCAACGCGTCTTCACCAAGGACCTCGACGGCGACCGCGTATCCGCACCCCGTGCGGACTCCAGATCTGCGGACCTGACATGAGGATCGGGATCGTCAGTCCCTACTCCTTCGATGTTCCCGGGGGAGTGCAGCTGCATGTGCGTGACCTCGCCGAGCACTTCATCTCCAAGGGCCACCACGTCAGCGTCCTGGCACCGGCCGATGGCGACACTCCGCTGCCGGACTACGTCGTCAACGCAGGCCATGCGGTTCCGGTGCGCTACAACGGTTCTGTGGCCCGACTCTCATTCGGACCACTGACTGCGGCCCGTGTCGGCCGCTGGGTGGAGTCCGGCCGTTTTGATCTCGTCCATATCCACGAACCCGTGGCCCCGAGCGTCTCGGTCCTCGCCCTGTGGGCCGTGGATGGGCCCATCGTGGCCACGTTCCACTCGTCCAACCTGCGCTCGCGAGCCATGCAGGCGGCATACCCGCTGTTGCGGCCCAGCCTCGAGAAGATCAGCGCCCGTATCGCGGTCTCCGAGGACGCGCGTCGCACGGTGACCACGCATCTGGGCGGCGATGCGGTGGTGATCCCTAACGGTGTGTTCGTCGAGCGGTTCGCGTCGGCGCCGCGCCGCCCCGACTGGCAAGGCACCGTCGAACGACCCACTATCGCCTTCCTGGGACGGATGGAAGAGCCGCGCAAAGGTATGCCGGTGCTGTCGCAGGCCCTGCCGCACATCCTTCGCGAGATCCCCGGGGTCCGGATCCTGATCGCCGGTCCTGGCGATCCCGACGACGTCCGCGAGAAGATGACCAGCCAGGCTGCGGCGGCGTGCGAGTTCCTTGGCCCGGTCAGTGACGAGGACAAAGCCAGACTGCTGGCGTCGGTGGATGTCTACGTGGCGCCCAACACCGGCGGTGAGAGCTTCGGCATCATCCTGATCGAGGCCATGAGCGCCCGGGCGACGGTGCTGGCCAGCGACCTGCCGGCATTCTCCAGGGTCCTTCACGGCGGCGACGCAGGGGAGCTGTTCCGGAACGAGGACCCGGTTGACCTGGCAAGGGCGGTCGTTGCGCTGCTGCGCGACCCGGCACGGCGTGAACAGCTGGCGGCTGCAGGGCGTGAGCGGGCCAACGCCTTTGACTGGTCCGTGGTTGCCGAGGACGTGATGGCGGTCTACGAAACGGTCGTCTTCGGCCGGCCGCCGGTGCGCGCCTCCAGCGAGCCTGACTCGCGGTGGGGACGACTGCTTCGTACCGGCAGAAACTCGGGAGGCACGTGATGGACCTCAGCTGGGTCGTCAGCGGCGTTGCGCTGCTGGTCCTGATCGCCTGGTACGTCTCGTACGGGGCCGCACGGCTCGACCGGTTGCACTCTCGGGTCGAAGGCGCGCTCAGCGTCCTCGACGCCCAGCTGGTGCGCCGGGCCGAAGCCACGCTCGAGCTGGCGAACTGTGGCGCCCTGGACGCTGCCAGTGCCCTCATCCTCGCCAGCGCGGCGTCTGACTCGCTCGAGGCCGACACCGCGGATCAGACGTCCCGTGAGGCCATCGAGAGCGACCTGACCCAGGCCCTCGAGGTGGCGCTGGGCGAGGACGCGCTGGCACACCTGCGAGCGGACGAGGCGGTCGGCGCCCCGGTGCTCCAACGCGTAACCGCAGCCAACCAACGGGTGCAGCTGGCCCGCAGGTTTCTCAACGACGCCGTCACCGACGTTCAGCGCGTGAGGCGCAAGCCGGGCGTGCGGCTGCTTCGGCTGGCCGGCCATGCCGAGCTCCCACAGACGTTCGAGATCGACGACGAGCTACCGATGCTCGGGCGGGGCGACTGACGCTCTAATATGGCGAGTGTTCCCGAAGCATCACAAACACCGTAAGAAACCCGGAAGAGGCACCGTCTTGTCATCGCAAGAGACCACCCCCGCAAACGCTCCTGCCACCGGGACCTCGCGCGTCAAGCGCGGTATGGCCGAGATGCTCAAGGGCGGCGTCATCATGGACGTCGTCAACGTCGAGCAGGCCAAGATCGCCGAGGACGCCGGCGCCGTTGCCGTGATGGCTCTCGAGCGCGTCCCTGCCGACATCCGCGCGCAGGGTGGCGTCTCGCGGATGAGCGACCCGGACATGGTGCAGGGCATCATCGAGGCCGTCTCCATCCCGGTCATGGCCAAGGCCCGCATCGGTCACTTCGTCGAGGCTCAGGTCCTGCAGAGCCTCGGTGTGGACTACATCGACGAGTCCGAGGTGCTGACCCCCGCGGACTACGCCCACCACATCAACAAGTGGAAGTTCACCGTTCCCTTCGTCTGCGGCGCGACCAACCTGGGTGAAGCCCTGCGCCGGATCAGCGAGGGCGCGGCGATGATCCGTTCCAAGGGCGAGGCAGGCACCGGTGACGTCTCCAACGCCACCATGCACATGCGCGTGATCAGTGCCGAGATCCGCCGGTTGTCCTCCATGAGCGAGGACGAGCTGTACGTCGCGGCCAAAGACCTCCAGGCCCCCTACCAGCTGGTCAAAGAGGTCGCCGAGGCCGGCAAGCTGCCCGTCGTGATGTTCGTTGCCGGCGGTATTGCGACTCCGTCCGACGCGGCCATGATGATGCAGCTCGGAGCCGAGGGTGTGTTCGTCGGCTCGGGGATCTTCAAGTCCGACAACCCCTCTCAGCGCGCCGAGGCGATCGTCAAGGCGACCACCTTCTTCGACGACCCCACCGTGATCGCCAAGGTCTCCCGCGGTCTGGGCGAGGCCATGGTCGGCATCAACGTCGAAGAGCTGCCCGAGCCGCACCGCCTTTCCCAGCGCGGCTGGTAGCCACAAGCCTTCGCGTGAGCACACCTCTCGCGCGGGTCTCGCGCGTTGCGTGTGCGTTAGCCGGTTTGTTTCACCATTGCCAGTCGAGCGGGCGGCATCGATGCAACAGACCTGTTAACGGCTGATCAGGGCCAGCCGGCCTGAGCGCGAGGCGTGCAGTCAGCAGAGCGGTCACCCCCGAGCAACTGGACCTGCCACGTGCGCCGTGACCGAGCCGCATACCCTTGGCGCGTGAGCAATTCCACTCTCCGCATAGGCGTCCTGGCCGTTCAAGGGGATGTGCGGGAACACATGCACGCCCTGTCGACGCTGGGTGCGCAAGTCATCGGCGTACGCCGCGCGCACGAGCTCGACGACGTCGACGCGCTGGTGATCCCAGGTGGTGAGTCGACCACCATGGACAAGCTGGTTCGCGCGTTCGACCTGCAGGAGCCGCTGCGCAAGCGAATTGCCGACGGTATGCCGGTGTACGGGTCGTGCGCCGGCATGATCATGCTGGCCGACCGGATCGCGGATGCCCGGCCGGACCAGGACACGCTGGGTGGTCTCGACATCACGGTCCGGCGCAACGCTTTCGGGCGTCAGGTGGACTCCTTCGAGGAGGACCTCCACATCCCGCGTATCGCCGGGCAGACGACTGCGCCAGAAGGGCATGCGCAGACGTTCAAGGCAGTCTTCATCAGGGCGCCCTGGGTGGAGCAGATGGGCGCCGGCATCGAGGTTCTTGCGACGGTGGAGACTGGGCCGGCACGAGGCCGAGTTGTCGCGATCCAGCAGGGCAACCTGCTCGCGACGTCTTTCCACCCCGAGGTCACCGGGGACCACCGCATCCACGGGTACTTCATGCAGATGGTTCGCACGGCCCTGCGCTGAGAGCAAGGCACCGATCAGTAGGATCGGCAGCATTCTCAAAGGGGAACACAGTTCAAACGAGTCACAGAGTTGCAGGGTCGCAGGGTTCGATGACGGTCTGGCAGGCGAGGGAGAAACGATGAGCGGTCACTCCAAGTGGGCGACGACCAAGCACAAGAAGGGCGTGATCGACGCCAAGCGAGGCAAGCTTTTCGCCAAGATGATCAAGAACATCGAGGTGGCTGCCCGCACGGGGGGCGGCGACGTCGCCGGCAACCCGACCCTGTTCGATGCGATCCAAAGGGCCAAGAAGCTCAGCGTCCCCAACGACAACATCAACAACGCCGTCAAGCGTGGCAGCGGTGCGACGGCCGGCGGCGCCGACTGGCAGACCATCACCTATGAGGGCTATGCGCCCAACGGTGTCGCGGTCCTGATCGAGTGCCTGACCGACAACCGCAACCGTGCGGCCGCCGAGGTGCGCACGGCCCTCGCTCGCAACGGCGGCCAGTTCGCTGACCCCGGCAGCGTGTCCTACGTCTTCACCCGCAAGGGCATCGTCATCGTGCCCAAGGGCGACCAGAGCGAGGACGACCTGCTCGAGGTCGTCATGGACGCCGGCGCCGAGGAGATCAACGACCTCGGCGAGGCCTTCGAGATAGTGAGCGAGCCGACCGACTTCGTCGCCGTCCGTAGCGCACTCCAGGCGGCTGGCATCGACTACGACTCGGCCGAGGCATCGTTCATCCCCACCCTCGAGATCGAGCTCGACCTCGACGGGGCGCGAAAGATGTTTCGGGTCATCGAGGCCCTCGAGGACAGCGATGACGTCCAGAACGTCTGGACCAACGGCGACGTGAGCGACGAGATCCTCGCCGCGCTCGACGAGGACGAGGACTGAGCAGGCCCGGCATACAGGTCCACACGGCGCGGCGCCCTCGACATGGGGGCGCCGCGTTGTAGGTTTCTATCCGAACAGGTGTTCGGAACAGGTGAGGAGCCATCAGCGTGCGTGTCATGGGTGTCGACCCCGGTCTGACCCGATGTGGTCTGGGCGTCGTCGAGGGCAGGCTGGGCAAGCCGTTGCGGATGATCGCCGTCGGCGTGGTCCGCACTCCACCGTCGGACGACCCGGCCGAGCGCCTGCTGACTCTGCAGACCGAGATCGACCAGTGGCTGGCACTCTACGAGCCTGACGCCGTCGCCGTGGAGCGAGTGTTCGCCAAGGCCAACATCAAGGGGATCATGGGCACTGCCCAGGCCTCGGCGGTCCCGATGCTCGCGGCCGCCCGCCTCGGGCTGCCGCTGGCGCTCTATACGCCTACCGAGGTCAAGGCTGCGGTGACCGGCAACGGTCGGGCCGACAAGAGCCAGGTCACCGCGATGGTCACCCGTATCCTGCGACTGGACACCCCACCCAAGCCCGCGGACGCTGCGGACGCACTGGCGCTGGCCATCTGTCACGTTTGGCGTGGCAGCGCCCAGAACCGCTTGCAGGTCGCCGTTGCCGCCCAACTCGCCAAGGCAGGAAGTCGATGATTGCCTCGGTGCGTGGGGTGGTCCTGTCCGTAGGTCTGGATGCCGCGGTGATCGAGGTCGGGGGAGTGGGCCTGTGGTTGCACACCACTACGGCGACGGCAGCCTCCTTGCGGCCTGGTGTCGAGGCGGCGCTGGCCACGACTCTGATCGTCCGCGAGGAGTCTCTGACGCTCTACGGGTTCGCCGACGAGGACGAGCGGGTGGTCTTTGACCTGGTCCTGACCGTCTCGGGTGTTGGACCGCGAATCGCGTTGGCCATGTTGGCCGTTCACACCCCTGATGGGCTCCGACGGGCCGTGAGCAGGGGTGATCTGGCTGCGCTGACCAAGGTCCCGGGTATCGGCAAGAAGGGCGCAGAACGCATCGTCCTGGAGCTCCGCGACAAGATCGGGCTGCCGTCGTCGGGCGCCACCTCCGCTGCCGCACCGCGGCGCGCCGAAGCCGAATGGACTGCGCAGGTGCGCGACGCGTTGGTCGGTCTCGGGTGGTCGTCCAAACAGGCTGAGGATGCCGTCGAGGCTGTGCGACCCGACGCGGACGACCCGGCAAACGTTTCCGCGCTGTTGCGTGCCGCTCTTCGAGAGCTCGCGCGATGACCGAGCGCTTCCCAGAGATCCAGGACGATCGGTACGACGACTCCGCGGCCCATGACGATTCCTCCACCTACGACGAGTCCTCGACCTACGGCGACTCATCCGTCGACGCAACCGCTCGCATCGTCGATGCCGGCAGCGATGACGACGAGCGCAGGGTCGAGGCGGCACTACGCCCCCGCTCGCTCAGCGGGTTTGCCGGTCAGACCAGGGTGTGTGACCAGCTTGGGCTGGTTCTTGAGGCCGCCAAGCGGCGGGGTACGCCACCCGACCACGTGCTGCTGTCCGGCCCCCCCGGGCTTGGCAAGACCACGCTGGCTCTCATCGTCGCCGCCGAGCTCGAGGCGCCCATCCGCATCACCAGCGGGCCAGCCATCCAGCACGCCGGTGATCTGGCCTCGATCCTGTCCTCGTTGGCTGAGGGTGAGGTGCTCTTCCTTGACGAGATCCACCGGATGGCCCGCCCCGCCGCGGAGATGCTCTACCTGGCGATGGAGGACTTCCGCGTCGATGTGATCGTCGGCAAGGGCCCGGGCGCCACGGCGATTCCACTCGAGCTGCCTGTGTTCACGGTGGTCGGCGCCACCACGCGCTCGGGTCTGCTGCCGGCTCCCTTGCGAGACCGGTTCGGGTTCACCGGACACCTCGACTTCTACAGCGTCGAGGATCTGGTCCAGATCCTCAGACGCTCGTCGGGGCTGCTCAAGATTGAGGCGACCGAGTCAGCCATCACCGAGATCGCCCGCCGATCGCGAGGGACACCCCGCATCGCCAACAGGCTGCTGCGACGGGTCCGCGACTGGGCGCAGGTGCATGGCCAGGGTGTGGCCGATCTGGATGCAGCGCATGCGGCCCTCGCCCTGTTCGACGTCGATGACCGCGGACTCGACCGACTCGATCGTGCCGTGCTTGAGGCCTTGTGTCGCCGGTTCGGTGGTGGCCCGGTTGGCTTGAGTACACTTGCCGTCGCGGTCGGCGAAGAATCCGACACCGTCGAGACCGTCGCCGAGCCGTTCCTGGTGCGCGAGGGCTTCATCATCCGCACCCCGCGCGGCAGGGCAGCCGCCCCGTTGGCCTGGAGACATCTGGGCCTGACTCCACCCGCAGCGTCAGCACGAATCCCGGTGCCCGAGGCCTTGCCGCTCGGCAACGGGGACGGACGTTTCAGCGGCTGAGCCGAGAGACACTGCATGACCCGTTGATCACCTTTGGGTCGAATGGGCGAGGTGCGTTGGCCCCGGTCAGGTGGCTCACCTAGACTCTCCTGCGATGCCCCGTTTCGCGTCGGTGCACTTGCGTGTCCGGCCCACTTCACGGATGCGCCTGCCAACTCGTCAAGAAGGACTGAGCCATGTCTTCGTTTGTCGCGGCCGCAACATCGGGCAGCGGGATCAGCACCCTGCTGATCTTCGCCCTGCCCGTGCTGTTGATCGGCTACATGTTCATCACTCAGCGACGTCGGCAGAGGGCAGTTCAGAGCATGCAGTCCAGCCTGGCCGTCGGCGACGAGGTCACGACCACCTCGGGCTTCCTTGGCAGGATCACTGCGCTCGACGACGGGATCGCCACGGTTGAGGTCAGCCCTGGAGTGAACGTGCGTCTTGACCGCCGAGCGATCGCAGGCCCTGCGCCCACCGCATCAACCTCAAGCGTTGCAGCATCGAGCAACCCGGTGACCGACACGCCGTCGGACCCGACCAGTCCCACTGACTAGGACATCCCGTGGCATTCAATCCGCGCAATCGTGGGCCCTTGCGCACCCTGGCAGCGCTCTTCGTGATCGTCTTCGGCCTTTATGGTTTTCTGGGCGCCGTCAGCACCTGGGGCGATGCGCAGCGAGCCCCCAAGCTCGGTCTTGACCTCGAGGGCGGCACACAGCTGATCCTCCAGCCCAAGATCGTCGGCAATCAGAAGATCAACGAAGGCCAGATCACCAAGGCGGTCGACATCATCCGCCAGAGGGTCAACGGATCGGGTATCGAAGAGGCCGAGGTGACCACGCAGGGCGGTAGCAACATCGTGATCTCACTGCCGGGCAGCCCCGACAAGGCCACCATCGCCAGCCTGCAGAAGTCCTCACAGCTGCGCTTCCGCGCCGTGCTCGTCGAGGGCTCTGCAGCCCCGACAGCGGTACCTACGCCAACCAGCACGCCGACGTCTACGGCCACATCAACGGCTGGGGCCACGAGCAAGGCGACGGCCAAGGCCACCGGCACTGCGACGCCGACTGCCAAGTCGGGCTACCCGCCGGCACTTGCCGCGGCCACGACGCCAGCACCCACCGGGACAGCCACGCCCGGAGCTACCCCCACGGCGAATCCCACCACGGCGCCGGCTGCCAACCCTCAGAACCCAAGTGACCTGGCGTGGATCACCCCCGATGTCGAGGTTGCCTACACGGCGCTGGACTGCGCCAACCCCAAGGACATCGAGGCGATTGTCGACGACCCGGCCAAACCGATGGTGACCTGCTCGGTGGACGGGCGCGCCAAGTACATTCTCGGACCGGCAGAGGTGCTGGGCTCCGAGGTCAGCGACGCCACCTCCGGCCAGCAGCAGACCCAGGGTGGCTCCACCGGTATCTGGGAGGTTCGGCTGGACTTCAACGCCGCGGGCACCAAGGCATTCGGTGACGTGACCTCGCGCCTCGTGGTGCTGCAGCCCCCGCGCAACCAGTTCGCCATCGTTTTGGACAACCTGGTTATCTCGGCTCCGGTCACCCAGGCAGCGCTGACCGCCGGGAACGCGAGCATCACCGGCAGCTTCACTGCGGCAAGCGCCAAGGTGCTGGCGGACCAGATCAAGTTCGGTGCCCTGCCCATGTCCTTCGAGCTGCAGACCCAGGACACCATCAGCCCCACGCTCGGTGGCGACCAGCTCAGGCGTGGTCTGCTCGCCGGCCTCATCGGCCTGATACTCGTCGTCTTGTACTCCCTGTTCCAGTACCGAGCGCTGGGGCTGGTGACCGTCAGCTCGTTGGTCATCGCGGCGTCCATCACCTACGCGACGGTCACGCTGTTCGGCTGGTCCTACGGCTACCGCCTGACGATGGCCGGTGTGACCGGCCTGATCGTCTCGATCGGTATCACCGCGGACTCGTTCATCATCTACTTCGAACGCGTCCGGGACGAGGTTCGTGACGGGCGGGCGCTCCGGGCAGCCGTCGAGACCGGTTGGGTCCGGGCGAGGCGGACCATTCTGATCTCGGACGCCGTCAACTTCCTGGCCGCGATCGTCCTCTATGTGTTGGCAGCCAGCAACGTCCGCGGCTTCGCGTTCACCCTGATGCTGACCACGATCATCGACATCGTCGTGGTGATGTTGTTCACCCACCCGTTGCTCTCGATCCTTGCCAACACGAAGTTCTTCGGTGAGGGGCACAAGTGGTCCGGGCTGGATCCCGAACGCTTGGGAGCCAGAACCGTCACGTATGCCGGTCGCGGTCGAGTCACCATCGCCGCGCGGCGGGCCGCAGCCGAGGGGAACCAGTCATGAGCAGCTTCGCCCAGTTCGGTAACGAGCTCTACACCGGCAAACGCTCCTTCGACATCGTTGGACGCCAGAAGACGTGGTACGCCGTGTCGGTGGCGCTGCTCATCCTGGCCGCCATCGGCTTGTTCGGCCGTGGACTGAACGTCGGCCTGGAGTTCCGCGGAGGCTCTGAGTTCCGGGTCTCCTCGGTGACCAACATGGACAACTTCGAGGCCCGCGGCAAGGACGCCGTCGGCACTCTGGACACCGGCTCTGACGTCGTGGTCACCAAGATCGGCACGGACACGGTCAGGATCCAGACCGAGAAGTTCCAGAACTCATTGACTGCCAAGGTGGAGACCGCCCTCGCCAGCGAGTTCAAGGTCGCTGACAACAAGATCTCGGCCTCCACGATCGGAGCGACCTGGGGTGCCTCGGTCAGCCAGAAGGCCATCACGGCCCTCATCTGGTTCCTGGTCCTGGTCTCGCTCGTCCTGGCGGCCTACTTCCGCACGTGGAAGATGTCGCTGGCGGCGTTGATCGCCCTGGCGCACGACCTCGTCATCACCGTTGGCATCTACGCGCTGGCCGGCTTCGAGGTCACGCCGGCATCGGTGATTGGATTCCTGACGATTCTCGGCTACTCGCTCTATGACACGGTCGTGGTCTTCGACAAGGTTCGCGAGAACACCCTTCTGGCCGCCGGGAGTGGTCGGATGTCGTTCTCGCAGGCTGCCAACCAAGCCGTGAACCAGACGCTGGTTCGTTCGATCAACACCTCCGTCGTGGCTCTGCTCCCTGTCGGGTCGATCTTGTTCATCGGGTTCTTCCTGCTGGGTCCGGGCACGCTGCTCGACCTGAGCCTGGCGTTGTTCGTCGGTATCGCGGTCGGCACCTACTCCTCGATCTTCATCGCCACCCCGGTGCTGGCCGATCTGCGCGAACGGGAGCCCGCCATGGCGCAGCAGAAGAAGCACGCCGAGCGTTACCAGGCTGGCCAAGCCCGTCAGGCAGGCGCTGCCTCGGCTGTCTCCGGCTCCGACGTGCAGGATGGGCATGACATCCCGGACCGCGCTGCTGTCTCGGCCGGCAACGGGACCTCGGTCTCCGGACGTCCCCTTCACCCGTCTGCGCAGACCGGACCGCGCAACCAGCCCAAACGTCCGCCGAAGTCAAAGCGCTGATGGGTGACGCGCCGCTGAAGGCAGTGCCGTTGACTGCCTCGATCGAAGACGTTATTGCCAGTCGTCTTCGCGACATCCCGGACTTTCCTGTGCCGGGTGTGGTGTTCAAGGACTTCACCCCGCTCCTGAGCGACGGGCCGGCCTTTCGGGCAGTCGTGCAGGACATCAGCAGCCGCTATATCGGTCAGGTTGATGTCATCGTTGGCATCGAGGCACGAGGCTTCATCCTCGGTGCCGCGGTCGCCTACGAGCTCGGCATCGGCTTCGTTCCGGTCCGCAAAGCGGGCAAGCTGCCGGGCGATACACACAGTGCCGAATACCAGCTGGAGTACGGCAGTGCGGTCATCGAGGTCCACATGGACGCGTTCCTCGCTGGGGCGCGGGTCCTGGTCATGGACGACGTCCTGGCCACCGGCGGTACCGCCGAAGCGACCTGCGCGCTGATCGAGCGCGGGGGGGCCAACGTAGCGGCGGTCGAGGTGGTGCTGGAGCTGGGATTCCTCAACGGCCGCAGCAAGCTGCCAGGTCGAACCGTCCACGCGATGCTCTCGCTGTAAGGCCCATAGACTGCACCTATGAGCGAGGAGGTCGTTTCCGACACCCCTGGCACGGTCGTGTCACCGGAGACCGACCTGCCGACCATTGCCATCCCGACGTCCTCACGGGTCCGCGCCAGGTTCGCGCGTTTCGGCGGGCGCACGGCCGCCAACCCGGTGCTGGAACCGTTGCTGCGCAGCGTTCGTACCACCCACCCGAAGGCTGACCTGTCGATCATCGAGCGTGCCTACGCCGTCGCCGAGCAGGCCCACGAGGGCCAGATGCGCAAGAGCGGTGATCCGTACATCACCCATCCGCTCGCCGTGGCCACGATCCTGGCCGAGCTCGGGATGACTCCGGACACGTTGGCCGCAGCTTTGCTGCACGACACGATCGAGGACACGGAATACAGCCTGGGGGCGTTGAGCGCCGACTTCGGCGAAGAGATCGCGATGCTCGTCGACGGGGTGACCAAGCTCGAGAAGGTGACATACGGGGAGGCGGCGCAGGCCGAGACCGTCCGCAAGATGGTCGTGGCGATGGCCCGCGACATCCGCGTCCTGGTGATCAAGCTGGCCGACCGCCTGCACAACGCCCGCACCTGGCGCTACGTCTCAGAGGCGTCGGCCCAGCGCAAGGCCCGTGAGACGCTCGAGATCTATGCTCCGCTGGCTCATCGCCTGGGCATGAACACCATCAAGTGGGAGCTTGAGGACCTGTCCTTCGCGACCCTCTACCCCAAGGTCTACGACGAGATCGTCCGACTGGTGGCCGAGCGCGCCCCAGCCAGGGAGGAGTACCTCGCGGGCGTACGCGAACAGGTCAAAGCCGACTTGGAGGCAGCCCGGATCAAGGCAGTGGTGACCGGCAGGCCCAAGCACTACTACTCCGTCTACCAGAAGATGATCGTGCGCGGCCGTGACTTCGACGAGATCTACGACCTGGTTGCGGTGCGGGTGCTGGTGGACTCGATGCGTGACTGCTACGCCGTTCTGGGTGCCCTGCATGCGCGCTGGAACCCCGTTCCCGGGCGTTTCAAGGACTACATCGCGATGCCCAAGTTCAACATGTACCAGTCGCTGCACACGACCGTGATGGGTCCGCTGGGCCGGCCGGTCGAGATACAGATCCGCACTCACACCATGCACCGTCGGGCCGAATACGGCGTCGCGGCGCACTGGAAGTACAAGGAAGACGCCCCGCGTGAGGCCACCGGTGCGGGACGGACGGGCCATGAGGGCGATCTCGGGCCGGTGAACGACATGGCGTGGCTGCGCCAGCTGCTCGACTGGCAACGTGAAACATCCGACCCTGGCGAGTTCCTGGACTCGCTGCGCTTCGAGATCAGCGCGAACGAGGTCTACGTCTTCACCCCCAAGGGGTCCGTCGTGGCGCTGCCGGCTGGCTCGACGACGGTGGACTTCGCCTATGCCGTGCACACCGAGGTCGGTCACCACTGCATCGGTGGGCGGGTGAACGGACGACTGGTTCCGCTCGAGAGCCCGCTGGAGAACGGCGACGTCGTCGAGATCCTGACCTCAAAGGCCGACGGGGCCAGCCCCTCGCGCGACTGGCTGACTTTCGTCAGGAGCCCAAGGGCCCGCAACAAGATCCGGCAGTGGTTCTCCAAGGAGCGCCGCGAGGAGGCCATCGACGCCGGCAAGGACGACATCGCCAAGGCCATGCGCAAGCAGGGTCTACCGCTCCAGCGACTGATGACCCATGGCACGCTCACCGGGCTCGCCAGCGAGCTGCGCTACCCCGATATCTCCAGCCTGTATGCCGCGGTGGGGGAGGGCCACGTCTCGGCCCAGCACGTGGTTGGCCGTCTGGTGGCATCCCTCGGCGGCGAGGAGGGCGCCAGCGAAGACCTCGCCGAAGCCACAACCCCCTCATCGCGACTGCCGCGCCCGCGCAGCGGTGACCCGGGTGTCGTCGTGGTCGGGACGGCTGATGTCTGGGTCAAGCTGGCGCGGTGCTGTACGCCGGTCCCGGGTGACCCCATCATTGGTTTCGTCACGCGCGGCAGCGGCGTCTCCGTGCACCGTTCGGACTGCACCAATGCCGAGTCCTTGCTCGCTCAACCCGATCGGCTGATCGAGGTCGAGTGGGCTCCGTCAGCGGCGAGCGTCTTCCTTGTGCAGCTGCAGGTTGAGGCGCTGGACCGCAGCCGACTGCTGTCGGACGTCACGCGGATCCTCTCCGACCAGCACGTCAACATCCTTTCGGCCAGCGTGCACACCTCACGTGACCGGGTGGCGCTGTCCCGGTTCACGTTCGAGATGGGCGACCCGGGGCACCTCGACCACGTGATCAAGGCCATCCGCAAGATCGACGGCGTCTTTGACGTCTATCGGATCACCGGCGGCAAGACCACTGGAAAGACGGCAAGCAAGACGAGCGACCAGACCGCGCTCGACTAGCTACCGAACTCCTGGACACCGGCCCGAGCCTGGGCCAGCCACTGCTCGCGGGCCTCGAGGGACGCCCGAGCGTCGGCCACCTTCTTGGCATTGCCGGACGCCTCCGCCTTCGCGAGGTCCTTGCGCAGGCCCTCGACCGCCGTCTCGAGCTGGTCCACCAAGCTTTGCGCGCGAGCGGCCGCCTCGGGATTGCTGCTGGCCCAACGCTTTTCGTCGTGATCCCGTACTGCCTGCTCGACTCGGCGAATCGCTTTCTCGACGCGATCCATGTCCGCACGAGGAACCTTGCCAGCGTGTTCCCACTTGTCCTGGATCACCCGGAGGGTTGCCTTTGCGGCCTCGACATCGGTCACTGGCAGGAGGGCCTCGGCCTCAGCGAGGAGCGCCTCCTTGATCACGAGATTGGCTTTGAACTCCTCGTTCTCAGCCGCAACGAGCTCGTCCTTGGCCTTGAAGAAGCTGTCCTGCGCGGTCTTGAACCGAGCCCAGAGCGCGTCGTCGTCGGTGCGAGAGGCGCGGCCGGACTCACGCCAGCGATCCATCAGCCGTTTGAAGGCCGTCGCGGTCGGTGCCCAGTCCTTGCTCGCGGCGAGCGCCTCGGCTTCCTTGACCAGCTTCTCCTTGGCGGACTTGGCCTCGGACTGTGTGTCCTCGAGGGTGGCGAAGTGCACCCGCCGAGCCTTGTCGAAGGAGTTGCGAGCGGCGCTGAAGCGCTGCCAAAGAGCGGTCTCGGACTCCCGATCCAGTTTGGGGCCGGTCCGCTGCATGGCCTTCCACTCGTCGAGGAGGGCCCGCATGCGGGTGCTGCTGGTCTTCCACTGGATCTTGGTCTCAGGCTGCCCGGCGATCGTCTCGGCCTCGAGCACGAGCTCTTCGCGCTTGGCCTTGCCCGCCTCACGGGCCGCGCTGCGCTCAGCTCCCTCGATGGCCTTCTTGGCCTCGACGGCTGCAGTGATCTGGGCCAGTCTGGCGTCCAGGACGGTGAGGTCACCGACGACGTGGGCTTCGGTGGTCTGCTCACGCAGCTTGGCGAGCCCCTCAGCGCTCTCCCGCACCGGCAGTTCCGTGTGCGTCACACGCTGCAGGAGAAGATCGGCGGAGGCGAGCAGCTCGTCGTATTTGCGGGTGAAGTAGGCCAAGGCCTCGGCGTGGCTGGCACCTGGGTAGGAGCCCACCTCTCGCTCACCGTCGGCGGTGCGTACGAACACGGTTCCTGAGTCGTCGACCCGACCGTGCTCAGAGGGCTTCGGCGCCGCCGTCCCGTGCAGCCGCCCGGCGAGGGACGCAGGACTCGGAACAGGCGCAGCAGGCGGCTTGGGCACGGTGGGCCCGGGTGTAGGCCGCGGCGTTGGCACCGGCACGGATGCCGTCTCAGGCTCGACTGCCGTCTCAGGCTCGACTGCCGTCTCAGGCTCGACAGCCGTCTCAGGCTCGACTGCCGTCGCTGCGTCCGTCGCGATGACTACCTCCGCGGGGGTGTCCAGTGCGGGCTCAGAGTCGGGCTCGACGGCAGTCTCGGGCGCCGCTGGCGCTGCATCGGCCGCGATCAGTACTTCCGCGGAGGTGTCGACCACCGGGTCGGGCTTGGGGGTCTGATCGGTTTGGTCAGTCTGGTCAGTTTGGTCAGTCTGGTCAGTCTGGTCAGTCACTGTCAGGCCTTCTTTTCGGTGACATCCACCGTGAGGATGCTGATGGGCTGCACAGGCGCGGTGTTGCCGCTGGCGTCAGGTTGGGTGGCTCCGGCTGCGGCGATCTTGTCGACGATATCCATTCCGGACGTGATCTTGCCGAAAACTGAATAGCCGGTCGCGTCCTGCAGCACGGTCTTCTTGTAGACGATGAAGAACTGACCGCCGTTGCTGTTGGGGTCGGTGCTGCGCGCCATGGCGAGCGTTCCGGGAGCGAAAGTGAAGTCGGCTGGTGCGTTCTCGACGCCAAAACCGTATCCGGGGTTGCCGCTGCCGGTCCCGGTCGGGTCGCCACACTGCAGGACGAAGATCCCCGACGTCGTGAGTCGGTGGCATGGGCTGTCGGCCCAGTAGCCGCTCTTGGCCAGGCCGAGGAACGACGCCACGGTCTGGGGGGCTTTGGCCCCATCCAGCTCCATCGTGATGACGCCGCAGTTCGTGGTGACGGTCGCGATGAATGTCTTGCCCGCAGCGGTTTTCTTGTCGGGCAGGGTGCCTTTTCGCTGGTCGGTGGGGACCTGCGGCGGGGTGTCACAGCCGGCGACGTGCACGTCCGGCGTCGTGGCAGCGGAAGTGGGCTGGTCGGTCACCTGGCCGGTGGGCTGGCCGCTCGCCGCGGCCTTGCCGTCCTTGCTCAGCGCAAGACTCACCCCCACGAATCCGCCGATCACGAGCAGCATGGCCAGGACGATGCCGAGGACCTGCATGTTGCGGCGGGCCTCCGCCTGACGTCTCTCCAGCTTGGCCTGATGCTTCTCGTAGCGACGCTTCTCGCGGGCTCGGTCGCGCTCGATCGGCGACACTAGGTCACTCCTTCGGACTGTGGACTAAGGCAATGGCACCGGGCGCATGACCGGACCGTCGGCCAGTCTAGAAGGCATGGACCGCGGCGCACGCACGGGTGCATGGTCACTGGTCCATCACGTTAGGCTCGCGCCCGTGTTGACCATCGTATTTCCGGCCGCTGTCGCCGGCACAAACTGCTACGTTCTCGCTCCCGCAACGGGGGAGGAGTGCCTCATCGTCGACCCCGGCGTGGGCGTCACCGCCCAACTGGCAGAGGTCCTGCGCGGGCACAGGCTCAAGCCTGCGGCCGTGCTTCTCACCCACGGGCACTTCGACCACGTGTACTCCGTCACCCCGGTGTGCGGGTCCGCAGGGGTGGCCGCCTACATCCATGGCGAGGACCGTTACCGCCTCAAAGACCCCATGTCGGCGGTGGGGCCGGCGCTGATCGCCATGTTTGAACAGCAGTTCGGCCAGAAGGCGACCTGGCAGGAACCAACGGATGTGGTCGATCTGGTTCATGGGCAGAGCCTGACGCTCGCCGGGTTCGACATCACAGTCCTGCACGCGCCGGGTCACACCGAGGGATCGGTGATGTTCGTTCTTCCGAACGTGCCCGAAGGCCTGGACCCGGATGTCGGCGTCAGCTCCTCGGTGCTGACCGGTGACGTTCTGTTCGCCGGCTCGATAGGACGCACGGACCTGCCCGGTGGCGATGGTGCTGCGATGAACCGAAGCCTTCGTGACGTCGTCCTGACACTGGCCGACGACGTGCTCGTGCTGCCTGGACACGGCCCGGGGACCACGATGGAGCGTGAGCGGGCCACCAACCCCTACCTGCAAGGATTGGCGTCATGAGCAAAGTTCGGCCGATCAGTGGTTTCCCGGAGTGGCTGCCCAGTGAACGCATCGTCGAACAGCATTTCCTGGACGTGATTCGCGAGACGTTCGAGCTGCACGGCTACGCGTCGATCCGGACCAGGGCCGTGGAACCGATCGAACGTCTGACCAGCCTGGGCGAGGACACCGATAAGGAGATCTACGCGGTCAGCCGCCTTGCGGGAGGCAGTGAGGGCATTGACGAGAAGTCTCCAAACTCACGGCTTGGGTTGCACTTCGACCTGACCGTCCCGTTCGCGCGATACGTCCTGGAGAACGCAGGCAAGCTGACGTTCCCCTTCCGCCGCTACCAGATCCAGCCGGTATGGCGTGGTGAGCGCCCCCAGGAGGGGCGTTTCCGCGAGTTCCTGCAGTGCGACATCGACATCGTCGACGTGGGCGAGCTCGCACCTCACTACGAGGCCGAGCTGCCGCTGGTGATCGCCGATGCGTTCAGCAAGCTGCCGATCGGCCCGTTCCGGATCCAGGTCAACAACCGCAAGATCCCCGAGGGGTTCTATCTGGGCATCGGCCTCACCGACGTCACGTCGGTGCTGCGGATCGTTGACAAGCTGGACAAGATCGGCCCGGGCAACGTCGCCGAGCTGCTGCAGGCCGCGGGCGCGACCGCCGAACAGGCCAAGGGGTGCCTGGCCCTCGCCGAGATCAGTGCGCCGGACGAGAGCTTCGTCGAGCGGGTGAACGCACTTGGCGTGGAGCACCCGACTCTCACCGAAGGCCTAGCTGAGCTGGCTGCGGTCATTCGTGTCGGCGCCGAGGAGGCGCCAGGGCTGATGGTTGCCGACCTGAAGGTCGCCCGCGGGCTCGACTACTACACCGGCACCGTCTACGAGACCCAGCTCGTCGGGCAGGAGTCCTACGGCTCGATCTGCTCGGGTGGGCGTTATGACGCCCTCGCCTCGGACGGCCGGAACACCTACCCAGGAGTCGGCATCTCGATCGGGCTGTCGCGACTGCTCGCGAAGATCATGCCGTCCCTGTCGGCCAGTCGGTCAACGCCCTCGTGCGTCCTGGTCTCACTCGCCGACGACACCGATCGTGCGCAGGGGATGACCGTCGCCGCTGCACTGCGCCGGCGCGGAATCCCGTGTGAGGTCGCACCGGTGGCCGCAAAGTTCGGCAAGCAGATCAAGTTCGCCGAGCGACGCGGCATACCGTTTGTATGGTTCCCCGCGTCCGGTGACCAGAGCAACGACTCGGTCAAGGACATTCGCAGCGGTGACCAGACGGTGGCCGATGCCTCCTCGTGGCTGCCTCCGGCGGCTGATCTTTGGCCCCGCGTCGTGGCCTGAATCGTCTGGCTTAGACTCGCAAACGCACGCCTTCGGGCGGCCGATCGAGGCAACAATGGGGTTGCGCCGACGGCGGCACATCAATAAAAGGACGCTGATATCAGGTGAAGGTCGCAATCCCCCGCGAGGTCAAGAACAACGAGTTTCGCGTTGCCATCACGCCGTCAGGTGTGCACGAGCTGACGCGCAACGGCCACGAGGTCCACGTCGAGACCAATGCCGGCCTTGGTTCCTCGATCACCAATGAGGACTACGTCGCGGCAGGGGCAAGGATCCTGGGCACGGCCGAGGACACGTGGGCCGTCGGTGACCTGATCCTGAAGGTCAAGGAGCCCGTTGCCTCCGAGTACGACATGATGCGTGAGGGGCAGACCCTCTTCACCTACCTTCATATCGCAGCCGACCGGCTGCTCACCGATGAGCTGGTCAAGCGCAAGGTGACCGGAATCGCTTACGAGACGGTCGAGCTGCCTGACCGTTCGCTGCCGTTGCTGGCTCCGATGAGCGAGGTGGCCGGCCGGTTGGCGCCGCAGGTGGGTGCCCAGACGTTGATGGCAGCACAGGGCGGTCGCGGTGTGCTCATGGGCGGCGTGTCGGGCGTCTATGCCGCCAAGGTCGTCGTCATCGGCGCAGGTGTCTCCGGCATGAACGCCGCCGCCATCGCGTTGGGGATGCAGGCCGAGGTCCTCCTGCTGGACCGCAACGTGGCCAAGCTGCGGGTCGCCGATGCGATCTACCAGGGCCACTGCCAGACAATCACCTCCAACGCCTACGAGATCGAGCGCGCCATCGCCGACGCGGACATGGTCATCGGAGCGGTTCTGGTCCCCGGTGCCAAGGCTCCGACCCTGATCACCAACGAGCAGGTGTCGCGGATGAAGCCGGGCTCGGTGCTCGTGGACATCTCCATCGACCAGGGCGGCTGCTTCGAGGACTCCCACGCGACGACGCACGCTGACCCGACCTACAAGGTCCACAACTCGGTGTTCTACTGCGTCGCGAACATGCCGGGCGCGGTGCCGCACACCTCGACCTACGCGCTGACCAACGTGACCCTGCCGTATGCCGTGGAGCTGGCCAACCGCGGATGGCGCGACGCCATGAGGGCCGATCCCGCGCTGGCGCTCGGTCTGAACACCTACGACGGTGCCGTGACCTACGGACCGGTCGCCGAGGCACATGGCATGTCCTGGCTCACCCTCGACGAGGTGCTGCGCTGACCCAAGGCTCGCTTATCGAGCGTTCGACCCGTGGATGGCTGGACCATCTGCGGGTCGAACGTGGAGCAGCCGGCAACACACTCAGCTCCTATCGCCGCGACCTTGAGCGCTATCGGCAGTTCCTCGACGAACGGGGGATCAACGATCCGGCCGCGGTGGGGGAGTCCGACGTCATGGACTTTCTTGCCGAGCTGCGGGATGGAGCGCACGAACGGCCGGCGCTGTCAGCGTCATCGGCAGCCCGCACCATCGTCGCGGTGCGCGGGTTCCACAAGTTCCTGGCGCTCGAGGGTGAGACGCTCACCGATCCGGCTGGAGCGGTGGCACCGCCCAAGGCTCCCAAACGACTTCCCAAAGCAATCTCGCTCGACGACGTCGAGCGTCTGCTGTCAGCGGCGAGCGTGGGGGACACCCCTTCTGCGTTGCGCGATCGCGCAATCGTTGAGGTCCTCTACGGTTCAGGCGCGCGGATCAGCGAGGCCGTTGGTCTTGACGTCGACGACATCGACCTCGAGCAGGGCTCCGTGAGGCTCATGGGCAAGGGGAGCAAAGAGCGCATCGTGCCCCTCGGCAGCTATGCGAGGCAGGCCGTCACGGCATACACGGTCCGTGCTCGTCCGTCCATGGCGATCAAGGGCAAGGGGACACCGGCCCTGTTTCTGAACAAGCGCGGCGGGCGGCTCTCCCGGCAGAGTGCATGGACGGCGATCCATGCGGCTGCCGAACGCGCGGGGCTTGGCGCCACGGTCAGCCCGCACACGCTCAGGCACTCCTTCGCCACACACCTTCTCGATGGCGGGGCCGACGTCCGCGTCGTGCAGGAGCTCCTCGGACACGCCTCTGTGACCACGACGCAGATCTACACGATGGTCACGATCCAGCGCCTGCGCGAGGTCTATGCGGAGGCACATCCGCGTGCTCGCTGAATAATTGCCCGCCGACAGGCCGACACCCTGCCTTGAAGAGGGACCGCTCGCGCGACTACTGTCAACGCGATCAGCGAGAGGCTGACCGATGGACGATCGATTGCGCTGGGAGTGAAGCACCTGTGCCCTACAAGGTGACCACAGCCACCGTTGACCCAACGGGTGCCGGCACGGTGATCGTTGCCGTGGCCGAGTTGCCGTTGCGGACTCCGGCCCAACTACCCGGCACCCAGGGCGCCGGAGTCGGACAGCTCGGGCCCACGGGCCGGATCATGCCCGAGTTCCCCGAGCCCGCCGTGCTGCACAGCCATGGTCCGGCGCGCATCATCGCGCTGTGCAACCAGAAGGGTGGCGTGGGCAAGACGACGTCCACCATCAACCTCGGCGCTGCCCTCGCCGAGTGCGGACGCAAGGTGCTTCTCGTCGACTTCGACCCGCAAGGCGCCCTGTCGGTCGGCCTGGGCGTCCCGATCCAGGAGCTCGACGTCACGATCTACAACCTCCTGGTTGAGCGGGGGCACAACGTCCACGACGTGATCCAGCACACCGCCACAGAGAATCTCGACATCCTCCCGGCCAACATCGACCTCTCGGCGGCTGAGGTGCAGCTGGTCGGCGAAGTGGCGCGCGAGATGGTGCTGTCCCGCGTCCTTCGTCCGCTCGTGGACGACTACGACGTGATCCTGATCGACTGTCAGCCCTCGCTGGGTCTGCTCACTGTCAACGCCCTGACCGCAGCCCACGGCGTGATCATCCCGCTCGAGTGTGAGTTCTTCGCGATGCGCGGCGTCGCGCTGCTGGTGGAGACCATCGACAAGATCTGTGATCGCCTTAACCCTCGACTACAGGTCGATGGCATTCTGGCGACGATGTACGACAGCAGGACCCTGCACAGCAAAGAGGTCGTGCGCAGCGTTGTCGACCACTTCGGTGACCAGGTCTTCCATACCGTCATCAGCCGCACCGTGAAGTTCCCGGACTCGTCACTGGCAGCTGAGCCCATCACGACCTACGCCTCGACCCACGCGGCCGCCGAGTCCTACCGGCAGCTGGCCCGCGAGCTGATAGCGCGGGGTGGGTCGGCCTGACCACCATGAGCTCGGTCATGGCGCACGGTTCGGCCATGACTCCCGGCGGCGTGCTGCGCAGGACTGGCAGCCGACCGTTCGAGGTGCACCTCGATGTCTTCCAGGGCCCGTTCGAGCTGTTGCTCGGCCTGATCTCCAAGCACAAGCTGGACATCACCGAGATCGCGCTGGCCCACGTGACCGACGAGTTCATGGCCCATATCAGGGCGCATCAGGCGTCTGACACGGAGTGGGACCTGAGCCAGGCCTCCGAGTTCCTGCTGGTGGCGGCAACACTGCTGGATCTCAAGTCGGCTCGTCTGTTGCCGCAGCTGGGCCCGGAGGATGAGGAGGACCTGGCACTGATCGAGGCGCGGGACCTGCTCTTCGCCCGGCTCCTGCAGTACCGAGCGTTCAAGGATGTGGCCACCGCCTTCGCTGAACGCATGGCAACGGCAGGCCGTATGACGGCCCGCCAGGCAGGTCTGGAGCCACAGTTCGCCGCGCTGCTGCCCGAGCTGATCATGGGCATCACACCCGAACAGCTGGCCATGATCGCCGCCCGCGCGATGACGCCGAAGGTGGCGCCGACCATCGGCCTGGAGCACCTGCACGCGCCCACGGTCAGCGTTCGCGAGCAGGCGGGCCTGATCGTGGCGCGGCTGCGTCAGCTGAGGACATGTTCCTTCCGTTCTCTGGTCGCCGATGCCGACAGCACCCTCGTGATCGTCGCGCGCTTCCTGGCCCTGCTCGAGCTCTTCCGTGAGTCAGCTATCGCCTTTGACCAGGCTGAGGCTCTCGGTGCGCTGACGGTGCGATGGACCGGGCAGGATGAGGGCGAGATCGGCGTCAGTGACGAGTTCGATGAAGAAGACGTGAGCGAAGAAGAGACGGTGGACCCAGTTGACTGACATGCCGATCGAGCTCCCAGACGAGGCAGAGGCGGTGGAGGCTGAGCTGGACGAGGTCGCGGACGAGCAGGTCGCCTTCGACATCAACGACTTCCCCGGTGGGGCGCGCGGTGCTATCGAGGCTGTGCTGATGGTTATCGACGAGCCGGTCACCGAGACGGCGATGGCCTCCGCACTGGAGCTGCCGATCGAGGATGTGGCTGGTCACCTGCACGCCCTCGCCGCCGACTACGACTCGAGCAATCGCGGGTTCACCATCAGGGAGATAGCCGGCGGATGGCGGATCTACAGCCGCCCGGAGTACGCCCCTGTTGTCGCGAAGTTCCTTCTGGACGGTCAACAGGCGAGGCTCACCCAGGCTGCGCTGGAGACGCTGGCAGTCGTCGCCTATCGACAACCGATCTCCCGGGGGCGGGTGGGCGCTGTTCGTGGAGTGAACGTCGACGGTGTTTTCCGGACCCTGCTCACCCGCGGCCTGATCGAGGCTCGCTCCCTTCCTGGCAACGATGTGGCGGCCGAAGGCGAAAATGGTGCGACCCTTTACGGAACGACGTCGTATTTCCTCCAACGACTTGGCCTCAGGTCCCTCAATGATCTGCCCGCCCTCGCCCCCTACCTACCCGAGGTTGATGTGCTCGACGAACTAGCGGCCTTCCAAAGAGATGGCCGGGCATGAGTGAGCGCAAGCAATCTCGTGGCGATGCCCCTGCGCCGCGCAGACGCACGACTGGCGCCCCGCGAACGGGGGCCCCGCGCTCTGGTGCCCCTCAGCGGGGCAACGCGCCTCAGCGGGGCAGCAGTGGCACGACCAAACCAAGCCAACCCACCCGACTTCCCCCACAGCGGGAGAGACCGACGGTGGCGGTTGATGTCCATGACCCCGATGGTGTGCGCCTGCAGAAGCTCTTGGCAGCGGCCGGCGTGGGAAGCCGGCGGACCTGCGAGAACCTCATCACGTCCGGACGGGTCGAGGTCGACGGTCACCTCGTCACTGAGCTGGGGGTACGGATCAACCCCGACACGGCGACGGTCCACGTCGACGGCTCCAGGGTCCAGCTCGACGAGTCACGGGTCTACCTGGCTTTCAACAAGCCCCTGGGTGTCGTCTCGACCATGAGTGACGATCTCGGCCGCCCCTGCGTCGGTGACTTCGTCAGCAACCGCAAGGAACGCCTCTTCCACGTCGGGCGTCTGGACGTCGACACCGAGGGCCTGCTGCTGCTGACCAACGACGGCGACCTCGCCCACCGGCTCCAGCACCCGTCATTCGGCGTCCTGAAGACCTATCTGGCGCAGATCCCGGGACCGGTCCCGCGTGATCTGGGCAAGCTGCTTCGTGCTGGCATCGAGCTCGAGGACGGGCCCGTCAAGGTGGATTCGTTCAAGCTCGTGGACTCGGCGCCGGGCAAGGCTCTGGTCGAGATCCAGTTGCACGAAGGCCGCAAGCACGTCGTTCGGCGGATGCTCGATTCGGTGGGCCACCCCGTGATCACGTTGGTGCGCACTGATGTCGGTCCGATCAAGCTGGGCGACCTGCGATCGGGCCGGATGCGAGCGCTCAACCGGCCCGAGATCGGCCAGCTCTACTCAGCTGCTGGACTCTGATAGCGGGCGCCTGCCTCGGTCGCTACCGTTGCGGACGTGAGTGACACGCGTATGCCGGTGCCGGTGAGTAGTGTTCGCGCCATCAGGGGCGCCATCCAGCTTGATATCGACGAGCGGGAGCACGTGCTGTCCTCCACACGCGAGCTCGTCTCGTCGATTCTCGAGGCGAACGCACTGACGAGGGACGACGTCATCTCGATCCTGTTCACAGCCACCCCTGACGTGCACAGTGAGTTCCCCGCCGTGGCGGCGCGTGAGCTGGGGCTCGGGGATGTCCCCTTGATGTGCACGCAGGAGCTCGACATTGCCGGGGCGATGCCCCTGGTGATTCGGTTGATGGCGCTCGTGAACACGACGCTGTCCCGTGACCAGATCACTCACGTCTACCTTCGCGGTGCCGTCGCGCTGCGGCGGGACCTCGCACAATGAGTTCTGCGACGGAGGCTTCTAGGACGGGGACTCCTGCGACAGCTTCCGACGGGCTGCGGGTCCGGATCGTCGGCACCGGACTGATCGGGACGAGCCTGGGAATGGCCCTGTCCCGCAAGGGGTTTCGAGTGTCACTTGCTGATACCTCACCCACGGCAGCCGCTTTGGCTCGTGACCTGGGTGCCGGTGTTCTTGCTTCCGATGTCACAGACACCCCGGACCTGGTGGTCGTTGCCGCGCCTCCGGATGTCGTGGCGGCCGTGGTCGCGCAGGAGCTGAGGCAGTGGCCGGATGCGGTGGTGACCGACGCCGCCAGCGTCAAGGGCTCATTGTTGACGACGTTGCGGGACGTGGAAGCTGACCTCTCGAGGTATGTCGGATCGCACCCCATGGCGGGGCGGGAGAGGTCCGGCGCCGTCGCATCGCAGGCGGATCTGTTCGAGGGGCGTTCGTGGGTTGTGGCGCCCGGCCCTGAGTCCTCAGAAGGCGCGATCGACATGGTGCGACAGATCGCCGTCGCTGCAGGGTCTGCCGTTCTCGTCATGACCCCCGAGGAGCACGACGCGGCGGTCGCGGCGGTGTCACACGTTCCACAGATCGCTGCCAGCCTGGTCGCGAGCCGACTGCGAGACCTGTCGCCCGTTGCAATTGCCCTGTCTGGACAGGGGATACGCGATGTGACTCGTATTGCCGCCAGCGACCCCAGCATGTGGACCCAGATCTTGTCCGGCAATGCGCCCGCGGTGCGCGTGGTCCTTGAATCGTTGGCCGAGGATCTCGATGCCGTGCTGGTAGCGCTGCGTCACCTGGAGTCCCAACCTGATGGCGGCGCCGTGGGCGCACGGGCCGTCCTCGCCAAGGCCGTCGCGGACGGCAACGCCGGGCAGGCTCGTATTCCAGGCAAGCACGGCGCGGCGCCGACGACATACGCCACCGTCATCGTCGTCATCCCGGACGAGCCCGGCGCACTGGGTCGGCTCTTGCGTGACGTCGGCGAGGCCGGAGTCAACATGGAGGACCTGCACCTGGAGCACGGCGTGGGCCAACCGTTCGGCATCGTCGAGCTGTCGGTGCTCCCTGCTGCCGCCCAGCCCTTGATCAAGGCCTTGAGCGCTTTGGGCTGGCCCGTCCACGAATAGCCGGCAGATAGGGTTTGGCGGGTGATCTCACGACCCAAGCCCCTTGTCATCGCCATCGACGGCCCATCGGGATCTGGCAAGTCCAGCGTCTCCCGGACGGTCGCGCTGCGCCTCAACCTGGCCTACCTCGACACCGGTGCGATGTATCGCGCTCTGACGTGGTGGTGCACACAGCAGGGGATCGACCTCGAGGACCTTGACGCAGTGGCCCAAGCCGCCAAGGACCTTCCGCTGCACATGGAGACCGACCCGAGATCTCCGTCCGTACAGGTTGCCGGCGTGGTGATCGACGAGGCTATCCGGACGACAGAGATCTCGGCGTCGGTGTCGAAGGTTGCGACCAATCTCGCGGTGCGCAATGAGCTGTGCCATCGCCAGCAGGCCCTGATAGCAGAGTCAGCTGCGAACAGTGGGGGAGTCGTGGCCGAGGGCCGCGACATCACCACGGTGGTCGCTCCCGGTGCTGACGTGCGCATCCTGCTGGTGGCCAACCAGGATGCTCGGCTGGCCCGGCGAGCCAAGGAGCTCCATGGCGAGGCAGGGCACGCGGCAATGAGCGCCACCCACGACCAGATCGTTCGCCGCGACAAAGACGACTCGACGGTTTCGGAGTTCATGGATGCCGCGCCGGGCGTGACCTCGCTGGATACGACGGACCTCAGCTTCGAGCAGTCCGTGGAAGCAGTGCTTGAGCTGGTCGCCACTCATACCGGCCGCGACGAGCTGGCGATCACCCTCGCGGACAGGGACCGGCCAAAAGTAAGGGACAATGGGTAGTTCCCGAGCCTTGATCGATCCCTGTTACCCCTGACTGACATTCACACCACACATCCACTGATTAGCTGAAGGACCCTGCCGTGAGCGAGCATCCCGATACCGTCGATCGCAACGAGGTCGATGACCTGTCGGTTGAGCGAGCCCTGCGCGTGGGTCTGGAAGAGTTCGAGCTCGACGACGAGGACCTGTCGCTGCTCGAACGTGAGGGTGACGAAGATCTTGTCGCCGAGGAGACGGGCCCCGTGCCGGTCGTCGCGATCATCGGGCGCCCGAACGTCGGCAAGTCGACTCTTGTGAACCGCATCCTTGGCCGGCGTGAGGCCGTCGTCGAGGACGTCCCCGGGGTGACCCGCGACCGCGTCGCCTATGACGCCGAGTGGACCGGCACCCGGTTCACTCTCGTCGACACAGGCGGCTGGGAGGTGGATGCCACCGGGATCCACCTGCGCGTCGCCGAGCAGGCAGAGATCGCCATCGAGCTCGCCGACGCCATCATGTTCGTCGTTGACGCGACCGTTGGCGCAACCGACACCGATGACGCAGTGGTCAAGCTCCTGCGCAAGTCCGGCAAGCCGGTCATCCTCGTGGCCAACAAGGTCGATGACCCGCGCAGCGAGGCCGACGCGGCCATGTTGTGGTCCTTCGGGCTGGGGCAGCCTTGGCCGGTCTCGGCTCTGCACGGTCGTGGCAGTGGTGATGTCCTGGATGCCCTGCTCGCGGTCCTGCCCAAGTTCTCGGCGGTAGGCGAGGCCTATGCCCGCGGCGGACCCCGTCGGGTGGCACTCGTCGGCCGTCCCAACGTCGGCAAGTCAAGCCTGCTCAACAGGCTCGCTGGCGAGGAGCGTGTCGTTGTCGACAAAGTTGCCGGCACGACGCGTGACCCGGTTGACGAGCTGATCGAGCTGGGTGGCAAGACCTGGCGCTTTGTGGACACTGCAGGCATCCGTCGCCGCGTCCATCAAACCCACGGGGCCGACTTCTACGCTTCTCTGCGCACCCAGACGGCGCTCGAGAAGGCCGAGGTCGCCGTGGTGCTGATCGACGCAGACGAGGCCATCGCCGAGCAGGACATCCGGGTCGTGCAGCAGGTTGTGGACGCGGGGCGTGCCCTGGTCGTGGCCTACAACAAGTGGGACACCCTGGACGAGGAACGCCGCCACTACCTCGAACGCGAGATCGAGAAGGAGCTCGTCCAGATCCCGTGGGCCCCTCGGGTCAACATCTCGGCGCTCACGGGACGGCACATGGACCGTCTTGTCCCCGCCATCGAGGTTGCTCTCGAGTCATGGGGCACCCGCGTGTCCACAGGCCGCCTCAACGCCTTCCTGGGCACCGTGACGGCAGCCAACCCGCACCCGGTGCGCTCGGGCAAGCAGCCGCGGATTCTGTTCGCCACGCAGGCTGCCACCTGTCCGCCTCGCTTCGTCGTGTTCGCAAGCGGGTTCCTCGAGGCGGGTTATCGGCGGTTCATCGAGCGCCGCCTGCGCGAGGAGTTCGGCTTCGTGGGGACGCCCATCGAGGTCTCGGTACGGGTCAGGGAGAAGCGTCGCAAGAAGTAGCTCGTGGGGCTTCGATACGCGCCGTCGGGCCCGGTCGACATACCGCAGCAGGTATGGCGATTCTGAGCCAAGGGTGTGCGTAGGCTAGGGTTTCGTTCGCCTCACCTGAGCAACACGCAGGCGAGAGTCCCGGGATGTGGCGCAGCTTGGTAGCGCACTTGACTGGGGGTCAAGGGGCCGCAGGTTCAAATCCTGTCATCCCGACTGGGA
>DASRVZ010000213.1:0-34516 GCA_035654835.1 Dermatophilaceae bacterium
GGGTCGGCCCCGAGCGCGTCGAGCGCACCACGGATCCTTCTCCACGCGGTGGTACAGCGCCTTGATCTCCTTCTGATCGAGAAAGCGCAGCACACGCTTCTTCAGGGCACCCGAACCCTTCCCTGGAATGATCTCGACCAACGGCGCCTTCTTCTTGACCGCCTCGTCAATGATCGCCCGCAGTGCACGGTCGATGTCGCCGCCGTGGTTGTAGATGTCATGCAGGCACTGTCGGTGGCAGACGGGTGCGTCGCCGCCCGTGCTTTGTTCCGGTGATCGATGGTTGTTCGCAAGCCGAGTGCGTCCGAAGGCTGGGGAGCCCTGGCGTGGGGGATTCAGTCTGGGGAGGACGTAAGTCCCTAGCAACCTGAAGTTCACGCTCCTAGCGTGAAACAACTCGAGAATGCCCGCGAAAGGCCGAGAACGCGTCCGATGGCTTCAGAACGAGCGAAGCGGTTCGTCAGCGGAGGAAGGGTCGAGATGGAGCCTCAGGAGTATGCCGCAAGTAGTGCCCAACCAGGGGAGCAGATCCCCCTCAGGACGACAACAACCAGGCAGTACCAAGACACCCAGGTCGATGTGAAGCTCGTGCTTAGCGCATTGTGGATCGCGATGATGTTCGTGTTCGCCTACGGCGACATCTTCGGGTTCTTCCGCTCTGATGTTCTCAAAGCTGCTCTCGACGGCAAGGTGGCGACCACGGGATCACGGTCAACCAGACATTCCTGACCATCACCCTGATCTACATCCTGCCTGCAGCCCTCATGGTGGTCCTGTCACTCCTTCTCACACCACGAGTCAACCGGGTCGTCAACATCGTCGTCAGCCTCGTCTACCTGATCACCATCATCGGGTCGTGCATCGGCGAAACGTGGGTCTACTACCTCCTCGCAAGCTTCATCGAAGTGATACTCGTCGTCGCCATCGCACGAACTGCCTGGAACTGGCCTCCACCTCAGATCGCACCCGCACTGCCATAGGCAACCAACGCGCAGAGCCCGCCTCGTTGTGGGCGGAACAACGCGACGACGAACCGACTCGCATTGGCTGACGCATCACCACGATGCTGGGACTGATTCGCCTGCACCTGAACGGCACCGACAGTCCCGCCCGCTACGCCACCGCGCTCCGCTCCTGGCTCGAGAGCCCCAACGGGACGTCTCCCGCCCAGCGCACGGAGCGCGCTCGTGCGTTCTATCAACGGTTGGGTTGGGAGGGCCAAGAGGTCGAAGAAACCGTGTTCATTCACGCGGGCGGAATCGCGCTAGTCCTGTGGGGCCGTGAAAAGCTCGCGCTCGACTGTGGCATCTCCGACGACCAGACGACAGGCTTCAGTGGCGTTGCCTTAGCTCACAACGTTCGCTCTGAGGAAGAGGTTGATGACGTCATGGCGTCAGCCGAGACTGCAGGCGCCACGCACACACGGCCAGCGGCCAAGACGTTCTACGGCGGCTACGCGGGCTTCTTCACCGATCTCGACGGCCACGCCTGGGAGATCGCGCACAGTCCTGGCTTCCCACTGGCATCGGATGGCTCGATCACCATCCCCGACTTCAGCAAGTCCTAGCGCCGGCTCCTTCGGCTACCCCGGGACTACTCGAAAGTCCCGCGGGCCGCACGCCAGCGAAAGATGCGACCGGGTTCAGAGCTCGATGTAGACGTCGTCCCCCTCGACTATGACGTCGTAGGTCGTCAGCGACG
Organism: Dermatophilaceae bacterium; assembly: GCA_035654835.1. Taxonomy (GTDB): domain Bacteria; phylum Actinomycetota; class Actinomycetes; order Actinomycetales; family Dermatophilaceae; genus UBA4719. The sequence goes on from DASRVZ010000213.1 coordinate 1,702, forward strand.
ACGGCTTCCTGCCGAGCGCGATCATCTTGCGCGACCAACGGGGCATGTCCTTACCGGCGAAACCCGGGGCCCAGTCAAGGTTGTCGCCCGACGCAAGGTCGAAGCGGGAGTTGTGCCACGGACAAACGACCTGGCCTTCGGCGTACCTCAGTCCACCGGGCCCCTTCGTGAGGGAGAAGCCCAGATGTGGACAACGGTTCCGGGCCGCGCACAACGAGTCGCCGACGAGTCCGACCACGATGGACCTGCCTGCCGCATCGAGGGCGTGGAGTTCCCCGTCCGCGAAGTCCGCCACGCTACCGACCCTGACTCGACCTGACACGCGGCATCTCCTCGGTCTCGGTGCTTGACTCCTTTCTACCAGTTCATCGTCGCCGGCGTCACTGCTGCTCGCGGCACCGAGGCCCCTGTCCATCAGAGTGCGATCGCGGCGCTATGACGCGGTGTTCGTCAGCAGGGCTGAACACCCGGTGCTCTCAACATCCATGCGACGCTGAACGGATCCCGCCTCCAGCGACGCCGCTCGAGACGTGGGTGGTGGTCAGGGACCACGACTCTCGTCAGGCCCTTGCTTGATCCGGGGACTCGGACTGTCCCTCCCAGACCTCAAGGAGGAGACCGGCAGCAAGCGCGGCCAGCAGAAACGCCACGGAGGCAGCCGCCGGGATGCTGGAGTCGAGGTTCCCCGGGCGGGGCTGGCCCATCTGGAAGAAGAACTCGACGGCGGGTGTCGCGAGCACCAGCGTGGGTGCCGCGACCAGCAGAAACCGAAACGTCGCCAGCAGTCGCCGCCCGCGGGTGGTCTAGCGGGCCACCAACACCGTTGCCAATGCCGGCCATGCGAACAGGTAGCTGAACCCGGGAGCGGCGTATGCGGTCAGCAGAGTGAGCACCACCCAGATGGGCAGCCATCCGGACTCGTCGGGTCGGTGGCGTCCCCCCGCGAGGGCTCGAACACCAACGCCCGCCGCCGCTCCCACTCCGAGGACGCACAGCAGCCAGACGTAGCTCTCGGGGACCGACGGCGTGGTACGGAGCGAAGCGATGAAGATCCACGCCAGCGTTGCGGCGAGCGTCGCAGCCAGCGTGGGGAGGACCGCGACCCCGCCGGCACGAATCAACGATCCACGCGGTCGCCGCCCAGCTCGTGCTCTCATGGCAAGTGTCCCGGCGAAGAGCAACGCCACCAGCAGCGCTAGGACCTGGGCCCGCGCGGCTTCGTACTGGACGAAGAAGGGGCGAAGCGTGAAGTAGACCGAGTCACGCGCTTCGGGACGCGCTCGGAGGTCGAGCCTGCCGAAGTGGCGCACGATGCCGAGAGCGTTCGAGCCGTGGTGCTGCACCGAGTCCCAGCTCACGGACTCCATGTCGTCGGCGGCGGTGTGGTAGACGGGAGAGTCGCGCATGTAGGCGAAGTGGAATCCGGGGACGCCGGCGTTTCTGAACAGGTCGAAGTCCGTTCCGATGTCGCCGAGGAGGGACATCACCTCAGCCACGAACGAGAAGGCGGTCGGGTCGGAGACCGCCTCGTCGTACTGCTCGACCATCCAGGGCTCGGGTCCGCTCGTCTCCACCAGCATGGACGGCCCCGAGGCGCCCAGCGCCTCGAGGTTCACGACCAGACCGAGGTCTCCGGCCCACGCGTTCTCGCCGAAGAAGGCCGAGGTGCCGTACTTCGGAGCGGGCGCTTCGCCGTCGGTGAACAGCAGGATCACGTCGTTGCGCAGGGCCGGGCCCTCGCGAAGTGCCCGGCCTGTCTCCAGCAGGACGGCGACCCCCGCGCTGTTGTCGTTGGCGCCGGGCGTGGGCGGGTCCGTGTCGTAGTGGGCTACGAGCGCGATGGCGCCGGTGCTGTCGGTTCCACGGATCACTGCAAGGACGTTGACCACGTCGACGGGCCCTCAGTCGCCGAAGTAGTCGGGCGCCGACACCGTCTGGAGCTCAGGATCGAGGCCGAGCTCCTCGAGTTCGCCGACGACGTAGCTGCGGACGTCCTCGATCGCCGCGAACCCATCGGATGCGGCTCGATCGCGATCCGTGCCATGTGGTCGACCGCCCGGGCGGCCGAGAAGGTCCCCGGCGGAGCGTCCCTCGGCAAGGCGCCCGTGTGACGCCACCCGGAACCAGGCCCGGCGTGCTGCGTTGCCGCCAGCTGGTAGCGCCAGTCCCCACGGTGGCGGCAAGACCTCCACGGACATGCAGGAGCACGAGTAGGACGTCCGGAGGCACCCTCTCGCACCAAGAGTGCGGTCCGGTCCTGTGCCCACTCGCCCGTCTACAGCAGGTCGCCGTACAACGCGAACTCGGGCAGCGACCGCGACATGGACGGCATCGCCTGCGAGGCGTAACGGTCGGTCATTCGTTTAGGGACAGTCCGGTTAACGGTGTACCTGGCGTTCTCATTTCAGCTCGGCCACCACCTGCAGCGTCGCGAGCGTGGGGTCGACCGCATAGGCGATCCGGGCACCTTCGTCGCGCGCGCGAACCAAGGAGTCCAGCGTGGCAGTGGTGACCCGTTCCCCGGGGGCAAGGACCGGCACCCCGGGGGGATACGGCGCTACGAGCTCGGCGGACACCCGCCCGACCGCCTCCTCAGCTCTAACCAGCTCGTGCTCGGCGAAGAACGCCTCGCGAGGTGCCATGACGACTTCGGGTTCGACAGACCAGGCAGCGGCCACAACGGGATTGCGCGGCGAACCTCGGTGCCGGGCAATGGCATTCGTCAACGCTTCAGTGAGCTCGTCCACACCTGCGTCATCATCGGCGATGGTGAGCATGGGGATGACGGTGTCCTTGTCGGCCATCTCCAACGGCATGCGGCGAGCCAGCAGATCCACCTCGACGTCGTGCCCACTGGCGCCCGTTCCAGCGAGCAGAACGACCAGTTTGGTGGGGTCCACCCCTGGGCCGTCGAGTACGTCCAACCCCTCGATGGCCCTCAGGCGCCCCTTCGCGTTGGCGACGCGGCGGAGCAGGTGGCCGATGAGCTCCCCAGCGTCGCGTTCCAGCAGGCTTCGGGCGGCGTCGATGCTGGCAAGGATCGCCCCGGCGGGGCTGGTGGTGTGCGTCGCCTCGAACGCGCGCTCCAGCCGGGCGGCGTCGATGCGCTCGGTGTTGGCCAGGACCATGGCCCCCTGGGAGTAGGCGGGAAGTGTCTTGTGGGCGCTTGTCACGATCGCGTCGGCGCCCAGAGCGAGTGCGTGTGGTGGTAGCTCTGGGTGGAAGCCGAAGTGCGCCGCCCAGGCGGCATCCACGATCAGCGGTATGCCGTGAGCGTGCGCTGCGCGGGCGTGTCCGGCTATGTCTCCGAAGGCGCCGACGTAGGACGGGTCGCCCAAGAAGACCGCGCGAACATCAGGGTTGGCCCGTAGGGCAGCCTTGACGTCGGATACCGATACGGCGGTGGGTAGTCCGGTCAAGGGGTTGACCTGCGGACGGACCCAGACCGGCTCAAGGCCTGCGAGGACGAGACCGAGCAGGAGCGAGCGGTGCAGGCCGCGAGAGACCACCACGCGGGCGCCCGGTTGCGCCACCGCCAGGGCCAGGGCCTGGTTGCCGTGCGTCGAGCCGCCGACCGAGAATCGGCAGACGTCGGCCCCCCAAAGCTGCGCGGCGCGGCGTTCGGCCCGTGCGAGCACTCCAGCGGACTGCTTCACGGTGTCCAGCCCGCCATACAAAGGGACATCGCCCGCGACCGCGATGCCGACCAGATCGTTGCGCTGTTTGTGCCCCGGGATGGTGAATGGGCGCGGGCTTGCCTCCAGGAACGAGAGATAGGCGTCAAGCAGCGGCGCGTCGCCGCGAAGTCCACGCGGGTCTGCTGGCCATGGCGACGAACTGGTCACCCGCGTCATGGTGCCATGGACAGGTCCCGGCCGTTCTCTGGGCCGTCGCTGTCAGCCGGGGCGCTGCGTCGGGTCCGGTCAGGCTCCTTTGTCTACTGCTTTCTTGACCAGGAGCACCGGGAGGATCAGGTCCGCGATCAGGGCAGCCAGCCAGACGACGAGGGTAGCCAGCAGCCAGGTCTTGAGGCCGTCGATCTGCAGACCGCTGGAGATCCAGGTGGTGACCAGCAAGCCGAGAAAGGTCGTCACCAGCGCGACCCCTCCGCGCAAGGCCGGCACACTCCTGATCGCGATCTTGGTCACCAGCGGGTCGGCAACCACTTGGACCACGGTGAAGATGAGCACCGCGATGACGAATGCGGTGCCAGTGATGCTCATCCGGCTGAGGATTGCGGCGGCCACGATCAGGCCGACGGCGTTGGCCAACAGGCGGATTCCGACTCGGACGAGCATCCTGATCCTGTCAGAATCGTATTGCCGCGCGGGTTCAATGTGCCACCCATTGGACGCCGATAGAGCAGTCACCTGGGAGCAGGAGACGCCTCCCACCAAGACTTGAGGTGGCGCCCTTCGGTATCGGATGACGATCGTCGAGCCAGGAGGCGCGCACTGAGTTTCGCCTCGGCATAGCCCAGGTCGCAGAGAAGATCTCCGCGTATGACTGAGGACGCGTGTGACTGAGGATTTGACGCCGACGACAAAGTGCTCGCAGCACCGTTCGGCCATCGGTAACCGGTCACCGATGCTGAGCGGGACACTGAGATCGGTTCATGTGGCACCTCGTGCGCCGCCCGTACTTCCTTTTGAAGTGGGGTCAGAGGCCAACGTACGCCAACGACCCGATCACGCTCCAGATCAGAACCGGCGCGACCACGACGGGAGGTGGGGGTCATGAATCTCGCGACACCCGTGCAGCCGATCCTGAGGGGGCAGGTCCACGACGACGCCTGATCGCGACGCTGATCACCACCGCTGCCGCCACGGCATACCCGATAGCGCCGACCGACGGAACACGGGCGCCGGCATAGGCGATGTATCCCGCCACTGGCACCGCGAGCCATTCGAGGCGCCGGGACAGCACCGCCAGCGCGACGAGAGGCAATGAGTACCAGGGGTAGCTCGGGGTGGTGACCAGCAACAGCGACCCGAACAGCACCAGGGCGACGTGCTGTGGCGCTTCAACGCTCGTCGTCCAGACCGCCCAGAGCGTCACGGCCCCCATCGCCACGAGCATGGCCAGGGTGAGCAGGTCGTCGGGCACGACCGGTCGCAGCAGTCCCGCGCGGTTGGGCCCGCCCTCCTCCACGATGTAGCCCGGAACGTAGCCGAGCACCAGCCCGCCGGCTATCAGGACATGCGGCGCGTATGACGCCACGAGAGTCCCGACTGCCACAGCCGGCACCTGCCACGAGCGTCGGACTACGTTGTTGCGCAACGGCATGAAGGCTGGAAGGAGCACGAGCGGCGTCAGCTTGACTGCCGCCGCAGCCCCGAGCCGCAGTCCCGCGAGCCACGTCGACGCCCGCCTCCCAGGACGTGTTGTCGCGGCTGCCACGGCACCCAGCACGAGGGCCGCGACCAGGACGTCGACGTGCGCGCCGTTGCCCGTCTCGAGGATGACGGTTGGGCACCACGCCCACCACAGTGCCTCCAGTGGGTTCCGACCTCGGCGCAGGAGCCATGCCGCGAGTGCGGCTGCCACGGCGATCGCCAACAGCGCGCCAGCGATCTGCAGCCCGAGTGTTCCCACTGACCACGGTGTCAGGGCGGCCACCCCGGCGAACCAGAGCTGTGCGACCGGCGGGTAGATCGTCGGGACCTGCGGACGGTTGATCACCGTCCGGGCGTCGGCCTCTGCGCGCTGCAGGAGCCTGACGCGATCGGCCGGCAGGGGGGCCGTCGTGACGCCCGAATGTTGGTCCGGCGTCAACCCCGGGAACAGGATCGGGTCGCGCAACGCCGCGAGATGGTCGTCGAGCGGGACGTATCGGTATGGCGAGGTCCCCGAGAGCGTCACCCGCCCATCCCAGACGTACCGCCATGCATCGCTGCTCGAATGTGGAGGCGTGAACACCCCAGGGAGCTGGATTGCCAATGCCAGCAGTGCCATGGTCATGACCGGACGGCGCACGTGCGCGCTGCCCCGACTGACCCAGACAGTCGTGGCAACGCAGATCAGCCAGAAGGACACTATGACGGCGGCGAGCAGGCCACGACGGTGGTCGAGCTCACCGACCGACAGCAGGCCCACATATGCGCTGGTGACGATGGCGGCGCCGCTCAGCAGTCTGGTCACATCGTCAACTCTGCCGCCTCAGGCAGCACTCCGGGCACCGAATTGGGTCCGTCCACGCATCCGTCATCTGCTCGTAAGACGCGAGGACGTCACGGAGGCGCAGCTGATGCTTAGCCTCGAAATATGCGCCAACCACCGACTCCCGAGGACTTCACCTCACCGGTTCACCACGCGAGAGTCGTTGCCAGGCTTGGTATCTGGCTCGGGTCCGCGTTTCTCATCTGCTTCCTCACCGGCCTGATCAGCCACCTGCACCAACATCCGATCGCCTGGCTTCCCATATCCCCGACACCCTCATGGGCCTATCGCGTCACTCAGGGACTGCACGTGGCGACTGGGGTCGCGTGCGTGCCGTTGCTCCTGGCCAAGATGTACTCCGCGTACCCCCAACTGTTCGAGCGACCGATGGTGGGGTCGCCGCTGCGGATGCTGGAGCGCGCTTCTATCGCGGTATTGGTTGCATCGTCCTTGCTGCAGGTCTTCACCGGCGTCGCGAGCATTGCGCAGTGGTATGTCTTCGGCTTCGGCTTCACCGCGGTTCACTGGTCCCTGGCATGGGTGACCATCGGCGCCCTCGTCGTGCATGTCGCCGTCAAGCTGCCTGTCATCCGTCAGGCCCTCGCACCTCCTGTCGACGACATTGACCCTGCCCTTGCCCATGAGCGGCGATGGTTCATCCGAGGAGCCTTCGGGGTCGCCGCGGGCGCTGTCCTGCTCACGGTGGGTCAAACGCTGCGACCACTGGAACCATTGGCGTTGCTGGCAAAACGCCATCCGTCCCAGGCTCCCCAGGGCGTCCCGATCAACCGGACCGCGGACGCCGCCGGCATCCCGACCATCGTCGCAGAGGAGGGGTGGCGGCTGAGTTTGACCGGGCCGTCCGGGTCACGGATGTTGTCGTATGCCGATCTGCTGGCCCTGCCCCAGGTCTCGGTGGACCTGCCCATCACCTGTGTCGAGGGTTGGAGCGCAGACGCCCGATGGGGCGGCGTCCGCGTCCGGGAGCTCGCGAGGCTGGTCGGTGGCACTGACGAGTCCTTCGTGGGGGTGGAGTCCGCCGAACGCTCGGGTGCCTATCGGCGCACAACCCTGCCCACGGCGTACGCGCAGCATCCGGACACCGTGCTGGCCCTGACAGTCAATGGACAGCGGCTGTCGCGCGACCACGGGTTTCCCGCCCGGATCATCGCGCCCAACCGACCCGGTGTTCTGCAGACCAAATGGGTCAAGGGACTGACGGTGTCGGCATGACACGCCGGGAGGGTGTGGACCCGCCGGACATCGACGGGGTCGCCGTGGGGCGCACTCGGATCGGTCTCGGCGCCGCGGGCGTGGTCCTGGGGCTGGTCGGGGTCTATGCGTTCGTGACGGGCGTCCCGGGTCGCCAGTGGCTGGGAGTCTTCACCTGGCTGGGCGGGGTCGTTGTCGCGCATGACGGGGTGATAGCTCCCACGGCAGTCCTGGTCGGGCTGGTGGTCTTTGCGCACCTGCCCGCGCGGGTCCGTGCGCCGATGCGGGTGGCCGCTCTCGCGGTCGCCTCGGTGGCCATGATCGGTGTTCCACTCCTGATGACACGTTGATCGTTTGCAGGATGTTGGGGTTCCGTGGCCACCGAGCGTTATGAGGACCGGAGCGCCATGAGGCCCTGAGTGTTCAGAGGATCTTGCGTAATGCGACAAAGACCCTGCCATCGACGCGCCAGTCCTCCATCGCCACGAACCCCAACCGGCTGGCAAGCTGGATCAGTGGTCGTGAGCCGAGTCTGGCCCACGGCATCGGGCTGGATACTCGACCGTCGGCAGAACGCAGCGTCAACGAGACGCGATGGTCGGTGTCATCGTCCGGGTCGGCCTCGACGAGGGCGACCCCTCCGGCCACCAGCAGGGCATGACACCGAGAGAGCAGAACCTCTGGGTCGCCGCCTATCCCGATGTTGCCATCGGCGAGCAGGACCGTGCCCCAACGACCTTCACCGGGCAGTCGATGTTCAACCGAACGCAGCAGGACTGATCCGCCGCGCGCCGCGGTCTGCGTCACCGCACGGGTGGAGATGTCGATCCCGAGGGCGGCCGTGCCCCTGGCGGCAAGGGACGCCACGAGCCGGCCCGGGCCGCACCCGATGTCGAGCACCGGTCCCTCGCATCGCGACACCAGTATCTCGTCGGCCGGCGCCATCCGCTGCCAGTCACTGATCGGGAGCCGCCCGCACCGGACCTCATGAGCGCCGACCGTCTGAGAGACGTCGACTTCGACGCCGTCGAGCGCGTCGTCATACAAAGCCATGGGCGAGCTCGTGACGCCGGTGAGGCGCCGGTGCAGGCGGCCAAAGCGACTGTCCGGGGCGATTCGGGCAACCGTGGCAGCGTCGGCCGGAGTGTCGACATCACGCATCATGGGCAGCATCCGAACCCGATAACCCAATGACTGCAGTCGTTCCAGCTGGCGACGGCCGGTGTGACTCGTCGACATCGGCACGCCGTTCACCACATCGGGATGAAAGTGACCCAGCCCCAGCGCCCAGTAGCCGCCATCGGGGCTCAGCCCCAGCACCGCGTCCGCGCCATCCCAGTCGAGACCGAGATCCGCCACCCGCAGCTGCGGGGTGTCCATCCCGACCAGCAGCGCCGGCCCATGACCGGGACGGACGAAAGCCTCATGGAATGCGTGGCTTATTCGTTCGTCGAGGCCGTCGCCACGTTGGGCTATGACATCAACCCCGTCGGGCAGCCAGGAACGGTGCGCGCCTTCCCACGCGACCATCCGCCGCAGCGCCGGAGCGGCGGCGACCGTGTCGAGAGTGTCGCGCAGGGATGCCTGGGCAAGGGCCGCGGCCTGGCCCGGTGTGAATGCTGGCGTGAGTCGTGTCTTGACCAGACCCGCGACAGGGGACTTGGCCATCACGATGAGCGTGCCCTTGACTCCAGACGGCTGGCTCACGAGCTCAGGACCCTGGTCATGTCGGTGACAGCTCGTAGCGCACCCAGAGGCGTGCCGGTCACCTTGGACCGGCCGGCTCGCGGGTAGTAGTCGACGTCCACCGAGGCAACGCGCCAACCGGACTCAGCGGCGCGCATGAGGGTCTCGAGCGGGTAGCCCGACCTACGGTCCTCGATCGGCAGCGCCAGCAACGGAACTCGCCGGGCGAGGCGCATCGGCCCGAGGTCGGCCAGCCGCAGGCCGGTGCGACGGCGCAGCCGTCGGCAGACCTCGCGATTGGCCATCCGCAGATGCCGGGGCCACGCGCCAGTGTTGACCGGCCTGCGGCAGCCGACCACAAGATCGACCTCGTCGACCAGGGCCGCACGCAGCCACTCCACCTGACCCGGGTCCAGACTGGCGTCGGCGTCCATGAAGGCGACGACGTCAGCGGTGGCGATCTGCAGACCTGCGTGACAGGCCGATCCATAGCCACGCCGGCTGACCTCAACCACCGTGGCTCCCAGCGACCGTGCAATGTCAGGAGATCCATCCGTCGAGCCGTTGTCCGCCACGATCACGCGAGCCCACGACGGCATACGGGCCAGAACCCACGGCAGGGCCTCGGCCTCATCCAGACAGGGCAGGATCACATCGACAACGTCGGCGCTCATGGTCTTGACGCTAAGGCCGCAGGAAGCCGCGCGGAGGCGGTGCGCGATGACGAAACCCTTACGGGTGGTTCAACTGGGCGGGAGGGACAGCCGAAGCGCCGGCCCTGGTCCTAGGCTCGGGTCATGGTCGCGAAGGTGCTGGTCGTGGAGGATGACTCGACGGTGTCCGGCGTGCTGGCCGCGTATCTGCGCAAGGCCGGCTTCGAACCCCGGATCGCGGCGGACGGAGCCACCGCACTGCAGGAGTGGACACAGTGGAAGCCGGATGTCGTGATGCTGGACATCATGCTGCCCGGGATGACAGGGCTGGACGTGTTGCAGCGCCGACGTGCCAACGATGATGGCGCCGCGGTGATCATCCTGTCGGCGCGTGGTGACGAGGAGGATCGGCTGCTCGGGCTCGAGGTGGGTGCCGACGACTATGTGGTCAAACCTGTCAGCCCCCGGGAGGCAGTCCTTCGCGTCCAGGCGCTGCTGCGTCGCGCGGAGCGGCTGGGAGTCAGCTCGATGCTGCCCCGCACGGTTGCCGTCGGTGATCTGATCATCGACCTGCAGGCTCGCACCGCCCAGATCCGGGGTGAGGCGCTGAGTCTGACCCACCGCGAGTTCGACCTGCTGGCCTACTTGATGACGCACCGCGATGAGGCGTTCACCAAGGAGGCCCTGATGCGCCGGGTCTGGGGGTGGGACTTCGGCGACACGTCGACGGTGACGGTCCACGTCCGCCGACTGCGCGAAAAGATCGAGCTCGACCCCTCCGACCCTCAGCTCGTGTTGACCGTTCGCGGCACCGGCTATCGCTTCGCGGGGGAGGAGAGCTCGTGAGCAAGGACATGCAACTGATCCTCGGGCTCACGGCCGGAGCGGTCTTCTTCACCGGACTGCTCGGAGCGTTCGTGCTGCAGGCGATTCGTCGTCGGTCGCTTCTGTCGTCAATCGTCGTTGCAGCACTCGCGCCGGTGGCTGCGGTCTCGGCCGCGGTCGCATTGAACGTCAACCGGATGGTCATCAGCCAGCACGACTCCACGGTCGTCTCGGTGGCGCTCGGATTCTCCACGGTCCTGGCCGTCGCCCTGTCATATGCCCTCGGACGCCGTGTGGCCTCCGGCTCCCGGGAGCTCACGCAGGCGCTGCGTGGACTCGCCGAGGGTCCGTATGTCGCGTCGGCACCCGCCGGCGGTGGCAGGTCACCTGCGTCCGCGAGCCACGGCAGATCGTCGGCGCCTGCGGAGATCACCGCCCTCGCGACCGAGCTTGAGACGACGCGGGAGAGTCTGCGACTTTCTCGCGAGCGCGAGCGATCGTTGGAGCAGAGCCGTCGCGAGCTGGTCGCCTTCATGTCGCACGACCTGCGAACTCCGCTGGCCGGGCTGCGGGCTCTGACCGAGGGACTCGAGGACGGCGTCATCGAGGATCAGGACGCGGCGCTGCGTCAGATGCGCCAGACCGTCGAGCGGATGAATGGTCTGGTGGGTGATCTGTTCGAGCTGTCACGTCTCAACGCCGGACCGACCCGGCCAGCACAGACACACGGTCCGCTCAGCCTGGTCGAGCTAGCCTACGACGTCGTGGGTGAGGCTCGCGAGCAAGCCCGGCGTCGGCATGTCGACCTCGTCCTGGACGTGGCCGACGAGGCCGATCGGCTTGCGGTGCAAGGCAATGGGGACGAGCTTGCGCGGGCCTTGTCCAACCTCATCGGCAACGCCGTCCGCCACACCCGCGAGCATGGACAGGTCGTGGTCAGCGTGGCACGGGCATCCGACGGTCGGGCGCGCCTCGCCGTGACTGACGGGTGTGGCGGCATCAAGGATGACGACCTGGCGCGGGTCTTTGAGATCGGTTGGCGAGGAGAGCCCGAGCGCGGCACGAGTGACGCCGGAGCCGGACTTGGGCTAGCCATCGCCCGTGGCGTGATCGAGTCGCATGCGGGGTCGATCTCCGTGGCCAACGTCGACGGCGGATGCCGTTTCGACGTCGAGCTGCCAACGCACCCACCGGCCTGACCACAGCGTTCCGAGCCCCTAGTCGAAGGTCAGCCCGGACACCCCGTCGGCCAGGGAAACCGTTGCGCGCCAACCGAGCTCGTCCTGAATCCTCTCGCTCGATGCGGTGATGTGGCGGACGTCACCCAGCCGGTACTCTCCCGTCACAACAGGAGGCGGCCCGTTCCGTGAGATGGACAACGCCCGGGCCAGATCTCCGACGGTGGAGACGATGCCCGACCCGACGTTGTATGCCCGATGGCGTCCAGCCTCGTCCTGCCCGGACGGGTCCTCCGCGACGCCCAGAGCCGTCGCGAACGCGCCGGCCACGTCGTTGGCGTGGACGAAGTCTCGTCGCTGACCGCCGTCCTCGAACACCCGGGGCGCCTCGCCACGATCCAACGCGGAGGAGAAGATCGACGCGACGCCGGCGTATGGCGTATTGCGCGGCATCCCGGGCCCGTACACGTTGTGCAGCCGTAGCGAGGTGGCAGAGCCGCCAGTCTCGCGGGCCCAGATCGCGCCAAGGTGCTCCTGGGTGACCTTCGTCGCGGCATACGTGTTGCGAGGGTCCATGGGTGCGTCCTCTAGCACCGGGCGCGGAGCAAGGTCGGACCCGCACACCGGGCAAGGAGGCTCGAACCGACCGCGCGACAACGCGTCTCGTGTTCGGGCGCCCGCAACCATCGGGCCGTGCTTCTCGCAGGTGTAGCGGCCCTCGCCATAGACGACCATCGAGCTGGCCTGGACGAGCCGCGCGACGCGCCCAGCCGCCATGGCGCGAAGCAGCACCGCAGTCCCGTGGTCGTTGCTCGAGACGTAGTCGGCCATGTCGTCGATGCCAACCCCGAGCCCCACCTTGGCCGCCAGATGAACCACAACATCGACCCCACGCAGCGCGGCGGCGACAACCGGTGCGTCCCGGACATCGCCGACCACGAGGTCCGCACCGATCGCCGAGAGCCGCGCGCGCGACGACCCGCCTCCGTCGCGGTGAACGTCCGGCCGCAATGAGTCCAGCACCACGACACGGTCCGCCACAGTGACGAGCTCGCCGAGCACCGCCTGTCCGATGAAGCCGGCTCCGCCGGTCACGAGTACCCGCACGTGTTAACGCTGTCACGGCGGTGGGCCCGACCATAAGCGCTGGTCGGTTATGTGTCGCTTACGGCCATGCTGAATCACGTGACGGCAACAGCTGCTGTCGCCACCCAATTTCCATGTATGGCGACAATAGTTGCATACTGCAAGTCATGAGTACAGACCTTCCCCTCTCCGCCGGGACACCCGGCGACCGGCTACGGGCTGCTCTTCCAGTGGTTCGTCTTCAGGCCGGTCGCAAGCGGCTGGTGACGTTGCTGCGCTCGTCCAGCTCGGGCCTGCTGGTGCTCTCGCTGATCGTGGGGGCCGGCGCAGGCCTGGGCGCGATCCTGTTCCGCTGGCTCATCGAAACGTTCACCCTGATCCTTTCCGGCCACGAGGACTACGCGGCTGCCGGTCATGCCGCAAATCCCCATCTGCCTGGGCTGGGCCGGTGGTTCGTCATCGGTGCGCCGGTCGTGGCTGGGCTGCTGTACGGGCCGCTGGTGCACTTCTTCGCCCGTGAGGCGCGCGGGCACGGCGTACCCGAGGTGATGTACGCCGTGGCGCGCAAGGGCGGGCGCATCGCACCGCAGGTGGCCGGGGTCAAGGCGCTGGCCTCCGCGCTGTGCATCGGCGGGGGTGGCTCGGTGGGCCGGGAGGGCCCCATCGTGCAGATCGGCGCGGCGCTCGGCTCGACCCTTGGCCGCGTGGTCAAGGTGGCCGAACCCCGGATGCGGGTGTTGGTGGCCTGCGGCGCGGCGGGCGGCATCGCGGCCACGTTCAACGCACCCTTGGCCGGGGTGTTCTTCGCGATGGAGCTGATCCTGGCTGACTTCGCCGCGCAGTCCTTCGGCATGGTGGTGCTGGCGTCGGTGACCGCAAGCGTCATCGGTCGGGCGGCCATGGGCAACACCCCGTTCCTGCAGCTTCCGGCCTTCACCGTCCAACACCTGTGGCAGTACGCCCTGTTCGCGGTGCTCGGACTGTTGTGTGGTGCCGCCGGGGTGCTGTTCACCAAGGTGCTGTACCTGATCGAGGACGCATGCGACGCGATCTGGCGGGGGCCGGAGTGGCTACGTCCCGCTGCGGGCGGCCTGCTGCTGGGCCTGCTCCTGCTGGTGCTGCCGCAGATGTACGGAGTGGGCTACCCGGTGCTGGCGGCCGGAGTGGCAGGGACCTACACGATCGGGTTCCTGCTGGTGCTGCTCGTGGGCAAGATGGTGGCCACCAGCCTGACCATCGGCATCGGGGGGTCTGGAGGGGTGTTTGCCCCCAGCCTGTTCATCGGCGCCATGCTCGGGACCGCTTTCGGTGAGGTGATGCACCTGCTCGCCCCGGCGGTGGCCGGACCGGTCGGCGCCTACGGGCTCATCGGGATGGGCGCCGTATTCGCCGGCGCGGCCCGCGCACCGATCACCGCGGTGATCATCATGTTCGAGCTGACGGGGGAGTACAGCATCATCTTGCCGTTGATGTCCGCGATCGTCCTGGCGTCCGCGTTCAGCCGCCGGATCTCAGGGGACACCATCTACACCCTGAAGCTGCGCCGCCGGGGCGTCGACCTGAGCTCCCCGGCGCAGGGCACGCCCCGGGCTGACGCTATCCCCGTGTCCAAGGTCATGTTGGCCGTGCCCGACGGCGTCTCCGAAAGCGCCACGCTCCAGGACGCGGCTTTGGCGCTTGCCCGATCGGGCCAGGGGGTGCTGCCGGTGCTGGATGCCACCGGCGCCTATCGGGGGACGGTGAGCTCACGCTCGGTTGCCGACGCCCTGGCCGACGGAGCCCACGACGACACGCCCGTCTCTGAGGTGACCGAGCTGCCGCCGGATCTGAAGGCCACAGACCTGCTCGACGCCGGCATCGAGGTGCTGGACCGCAGCGGCGGCTCGGCGGTCCCGGTCCTGGACAACCAGGCTCACCAGGTCGTGGGCTGGCTCACCCACCAAGCCGCGCTCACAGCCCTTCGAGCCGACGCCGCACCCGGCCCACAGGCAACCCCTGGGTGAAGTCAGCGGCTCCGTCAGTGACCACTGCACCCACCATGCCCAAGTGCCCGGTCGTCGTCCGCACGCCGGCGTAGTCGAAGGGTCACCGAGCCGGATCCATCAGCTCGGCCGGAACGCAACCGAGGGCAGCTGCTCAGCCGCCCTACGCCGGGCCGACTCCGAGCCGTCGTAGCGCCAGCCCAGCAGACGGCTGAGGACCAGGCGCACCACCGGGGCGGCGAAGCGGTTGCGTCGTTCGTAGTCCGCGAAGACCGCCATCGCCTCCTCGATCGGGACCACACGGTAGGTGGACAGGAACGAGGACCGCCCGATGCTGACCTCGGCGCGACCGTTTGCCTGGATATTGCGCAGCCAGTCGGAGCCGGGCCCGAACCCTGACATGACCGTGGCTTCCCCGCTCGCCGAGTCGAAGCGGATCACCTCCAGGACCGTGGTGTACGTCCGCCCGCTGCGGCGTCCTGTGTGCGTCAGCTGTAGGAACCGGTGCCCCAAAACCCAACCCCACCCGTGCCGGTACAGGTGTGTTGGCAGCCCGGACAGGACGACCAGCGCCCGGGGCGGACGCGTGGGATTGGCAGTCATCACCGCACCTCAGCATTCCTTGTGCTTGTAGGGCTTGTAGGGCTTGTAGGGCTTGGGCGGGTCGCGAGGCATGCCTGCTTCAGCGCGAAACGCATGTACCACTGCAATGTTTGCACGGTAGCACCGGCATTTTTGTATGCTGCGGTCGTGAAACAAGTCAAGCCTGAGCGTGGCCCGGTCACGGCCCGGCAGTCGGTTGCCGAGGATGTTGGGACGAGCGGAGTCAGGGACGCCCTGTCGGTCGAGGCGGTGCTGGCCTCTCGGGCGTTGTTGGCGGTCGTGGCCCGTTCCATGGCCGCCGCCCTTGAGGAAGTCACCTTGCCGAAGTTCAGGATCCTGGTGCTCCTGTCGACCCATGGCCCGCTGCGCACCGGAACGCTCGCTGAGCGAACAGGCGTACACCCCTCCACCCTTTCCCGCACATCCGACCGGCTGGTCAAGGGACGCTGGGTCAGGCGGATCACCAACCCCGACAGCCGCCGCGAGGTCCTGCTTGAGCTGACCAGCAAGGGCGCCCGGCTCGTTGCGGATGTGACGACGCGGCGCGCCCAAGAGCTTGACGCGATCCTGGCCCGGGTGCCCATACAGCAACGACAACGGGTGTTTGAAGGCTTCGCCGCCTTCTCCTCAGCGGCTGGAGAAGACACCGGCGGCGACCTGTTGTTGCTGGGCCTGCCGCCCACTGCCCAGGCGGGCCCGGCCGCTTCCTCGAGGTCCTGATCCCGCCGGCCAGCCCCAAGACCGCAACTCAGAGAGGCCCCCGATGTCATCCCTGCCGGCTTGGCTCTTGCTGGTCGTCTTCCTGACGTCCGCAGGGGTGATCTGGGGTGCTGGCATCAAGCTGTCCGACCATGCCGACGTCCTGGCAGAGCGCCTGCATCTCGGGACCGCACTCGGGGGCGTGATCCTGCTGAGCATCGCAACGAACCTGCCTGAGATCGCGATCGCGGTCGCGGCCGCGATGGCAGGCCACGTTGAGGTGGCCGTGGGAAACATCCTGGGTGGCATCGCCATCCAGACTGTGGTGCTGGTCGCTCTGGATGCGTTCGGTGTCCGTTCCCGGCGACCCTTGACGTTCATGGCCGCAAGCCTGTCGCTCGTGCTGGAAGCGGCGCTGGTGGTGGCCGTCCTGTTCGTGGTGCTGGCCGGATCGCAGCTGCCGGGCAGTCTGGTCTTCTCCCACCTGACCCCCGGCCCGGTGCTGATCGTGATCGTGTGGGTGGTCGGGCTCTGGTTGATTGGAGGACCCGGGAAACATCTGCCGTGGGCCGATAGCGGTGAGGCCCCAGACGGGCAGGACAGGCCGCGCGGTCACTCTCGCAAGATCACCGAGCAGGAGGCAACCAACAAGAACCAGAGCACCGGGCGCGTGGTCCTCACCTTCGGTGTCGCCGCAGTTCTGACCCTCGTTGCGGGCGTGGCGATCGAACAAAGCGGCGAGAAGTTCTTCGGCGACCTGGGTCTGTCGGGAGTGCTGTTCGGCGCCACGGTCCTGGCCGCGGCAACATCTCTTCCGGAACTGTCGACCGGGCTGACGGCCGCCCGCACGGGCGACTACAAACTGGCGATGGGTGACATCTTCGGTGGCAATGCCTTCCTGCCGGTGCTGTTTCTTGTGGTCACGCTCATCAGCGGAAAGGCGGTGCTACCCCAGCTCCGGGCCAGCGACATCTACCTGACTGCCCTGGGTGGCCTGTTGACCGTGGTGTACATGGTGGGGCTGGTCTTTCGCCCGAAGCGACAGGTCCTGCGGATGGGAGTGGACTCCGTGGCAGTGCTGGCCCTGTACGTCGTAGGGCTCGTCGGGTTGGTGGCCCTCCAATGAGCGCACCGAATTCGCCCCTATCGCCGTGCCCCTATCGCCGTCACCGGGAGTCCGCCGATGGCGCCGGCCCAGGTTCCTTCGACAGTGAAGCCGCTGCTGACCAACACGTCGTGCAGCGGTAGCGGTCGGCAGTCGATCGTCCGTGGCCAACGACGATGTGCGGCGAGGTAGAGCCGGGTCATCAGGCTCGGTGTGTCTCCAAGAGCCAATGAGACGACGACGATCCGGCCGGTGTCCCGCAGCACCCGGCGGCATTGCGCCAAGACGACCGGGATGTCTTCGGTGGCCATGAGCTCGAGGGTGAAGCTCATGGTGATGGCATCGAAGCTCGCAGCGTGAAGTGGCAGGTGACAGGCGTCGGCCTGGATGAGGGCGAGTCGGATGCCCCGATCTTCGCGAGTGAGGCGTCTGCGGGTGACCTGGGTCATTCGCAACGACAGGTCAATTCCGATGAGGGAGCCGTCGGGACCGACCTGCCGGGCCAGTGCGGCGAGGGTGTGCCCGCTGCCGACGCCGATCTCGAGGATGTCTTCGCCAGGTCGGGCGTCAAGCAGGCGCAGTCCGGCAGCCCGGGCGCGCCGTTCGAACGGCGCTTCGACCCAGTCGTACCACGGTGCGAGCCGGTCATAGGTCGCGCGCGCCTGGGCCGTGGAGCGTTCGACGGGCGCAACCCTCGCCGCCCACGAGTCGAACTGGGGGTTCACAGCTGGGCCCGGCCGCGCGAGGTGGTGGGGGAGGGGGAGCCTTTCTTTGACATTCGTCCACCTTCGTCTCAGGGCTTGGCTCCACGATGCCCGTCCGGGGGCCATGGCGCAATCAGGGTACGCAGCACCCATAGCGGGTGCTGCCGTCGCGCTCACGACCGGCCACCGCCCAAGGCGCCCGGCAGGGTGCTCTATGTTTTGGGGGTGATGTCACCCTTCCCCGCGATCGATGCACGATCGCTGACGAAGTCATACGGTCGTGGTCGCGCGCGCGGGATTGTGGATGTAGACCTTCGGGTCGCCCCGGGAGAGGTGTTGGGCCTGGTAGGGGCGAACGGGGCGGGCAAGACAACCCTTATGCGCACCCTGCTCGACTTCATCCGTCCGACATCAGGGTCGCTGTCGGTCTTCGGGCACGACAGCGTGCGGGACTCGGTGGCGGTCAGGACTCTTGCCACGTATCTGCCCGGCGAACTCGTCATCCCACCACGGCTGACCGGCGATCAGACCCTGCAGCGGTTCGCGTTCGCGCGACCGCGGCTGGATCCGGCGCGTGTGGCCGCCCTCGCCGACCGGTTGGACCTTGACCTGTCACGTCGGATCGGCGACCTGTCGAAGGGCAACAAGCAGAAGGTCGGACTGGTGCTGGCATTTGCTCCCAGGGCGCAGCTGTTGGTCTTGGACGAGCCCACGTCGGGACTTGACCCTCTGCTGCAGCGTGAGTTCGCAGCTCTGGTCCGCGAGGCCACGGCGGACGGCACGACCATCCTGCTGTCCAGCCACGTGATGAGTGAGGTTGAGCAGATAGCCTCTCGCGTGGCGTTGATGCGGGAGGGCCGGATCGCCCTGGTCGGAGACGTCGCCGAGATCAGCGTCAAGGCCCGCCGGCGCGGCCGGGTCCGGCCGCGTGATCCGGCCGATCTCGAGCCGCTTGCGGGGGCGATGGGGGTGATCGCGAGCGTGTCCGAGGTGGCGATCGACGAGGACGTCGTGGTCTTCGCCTGTTCCGGCGACATGGACGATGTGCTGAAAGCGGTGTCGCGATTCCCGGTGCACGCGCTGGACGTGTCGCACACGGATCTCGAGGATGCGTTCTTCGAGATCCTGGACGGCCCTGACGCCTCCGGGAGCGCACGGTGAAGCTGCTGGCCAGCGAGCTGAGGCTACGCCGGACGTCACTGGTCGTGTGGGTCGCGTCCGTCTTCGCGCTGGTCGCGATGATTGCCGCGATCTACCCTCAAATACGCTCCGACCCGTCTCTGGACTCCCTGTACGCCAACATGTCCCCGGCGATGCAGGCACTGCTCGGCGGCTCCAGCCTGACCTCGCCGGCCGGCTACCTGAACACCCAGGTGTTCGCCTTCTTCCTCCCCGCCGTGCTGCTGGTCTTCGGGCTCGGCCGCGGTTCGGCTTCGATTGCCAGCGAGGAGGAGGAACGGACCCTGGATCTCCTTCTCGCACAACCGGTTCCGCGCTGGTCGGCATACCTGCAGAAGGCTGCAGCGGTCACGATCGGGATCACGGCCCTGACCCTGGCGACGTGGGTGGTCCTGGCCGCGCTCAACGCCCCGGTGAAGTTCGACCTCCCCGCGGCCAACCTTGCCGCGGTCTGTGTGCAGATGGGGATCTTCACCCTGGCACTGTCCCTTGTAGCCCAGGCGATCGCGGCTGCTACCGGCCGACGTGGGTACGGCCTCTCGGCCGTGGCCGGGTACACCTTCGTGTCGTACGTGATCTACGGAATGGCTGCGACGGTGACGTGGCTAGGGGACGTGCGGCCGCTGATGCTGTGGCGGTGGTACCTGCTCAACGACCCCTTGGTATCGGGGTTCAGCTGGCCGGGCATCGGAGTATTGCTCGGGGTCTGCCTGGCTGCGCTCGCTGGCGGGATGTTCTTCTTCGATCGTCGCGACCTGCGAGCCTGACCGACCCAGCGGTCTCAGCCGTCATTCCGTAAGGGTTTGCCGAAGGGAGACCTCACACGATCAGAGCTCCTCGAGGGGAACCCACGCCATGCGTCAATGACAACCCGCGTCATGCGTCAATGATGACGGGGATGATCAGCGGGCTGCGTCGGTAGGTCCGGTGGGCCCAGGTGGCCACGGCCTTGCTGATCAGCGCCTCGGTCTGTTCTGGGTCGAGACCTTCCTTGGCGGCCGCGGTCAGGACTTTCTGAATCACCGGCACAGCTGTGTCGAAGGTGAGGTCGTCATGTTCGAAGCCGTGCGCGAGGAAGTCGGGCTTCTCGGCCAGCTTGCCGGTGTCGGGGTTCACGATTGCCACGATGGTCACGACGCCCTCCTCGGCCAGGTTTCTGCGGACCTTCAGGGACTGCTCAGTGGCGCCGCCGACGGTCATGGCGTCGACGAAGACCAAGTGCGCCGGGACGCTCCCGGTGATGGATGCCCGGCCCTTGACGAGGTCGATGACCGATCCGTCCTCGGCGATGATCACCCGGTCGGGGTCCACTCCGGTGCGGATCGCGATGTCGGCGTTGGCGCGAAGGTGCCTCCACTCGCCGTGGACGGGCACGACATTGGCCGGCCGGACAATGTTGTAGACGTAGGACAGTTCTCCGGCGCTGGCGTGCCCGGAGACATGGACCTTGGCGTTGCCCTTGTGGATCACGTTCGCGCCCCATCGGGTCAGCTCGTTGATGACCCCGTAGATGGCGTTCTCGTTGCCGGGGATCAGCGAGCTGGCGAGCAGGACGGTGTCGCCTTCGGTGATCCGAATCGGGTGGTCGCGGTTGGCCATCCGTGCGAGCGCTGCCATCGGCTCGCCTTGAGAACCGGTGCAGATGAGGGTGATCTTGTTGGCGGGCAGGTTGTTCATCGCCTTGAGTTCGATCACCAGACCCTTGGGAATGGTGAGGTAGCCCAGGTCCCGGGCAATGCCCATGTTGCGGACCATGGAACGACCCACGAAGGCGACCTTGCGCCCATGCTGGTGCGCGGCGTCGAGGACTTGCTGGATGCGGTGCACGTGACTGGCGAAGCTGGAGACGATGACGCGCCCGGGGCAGGTGCGGAACACCGTCTCGATGGCAGGGGTGAGGTCGCGCTCGGAGGTGGTGAATCCGGGGACTTCGGCGTTGGTGGAGTCGACCAGGAACAGGTCGACTCCCTCGTCGGCCAGTCTTGCGAACGAGCCCAGGTCGGTGAGGCGGTTGTCCAGGGGGAACTGGTCCATCTTGAAGTCCCCGGTGTGCAACACCAGCCCGGCCCGGGTCCGGATCGCCACGGCGAGGCCGTCGGGGATCGAGTGGTTGACGGCGATGAACTCGCAGTCGAACGGTCCCAGCTTCTGTCGATGTCCTTCGTGGACCTCGACGGTCTTGGGGATGATGCGGTGCTCCTTGAGCTTGGCCGTGATGAAGGCCAAGGTGAGCTTCGAACCGACCAGGGGGATGTCCGGCCGCTCGCGCAGCAGGTAGGGGACGCCGCCGATGTGATCCTCGTGGCCGTGGGTGAGCACGATGGCGTCGATCCGGTCCAGGCGGTCCCGGATCCAGGTGAAGTCGGGCAGGATCACGTCGACACCGGGCTGGTGCTCCTCGGGAAACAACACCCCGCAGTCAACGACCAGGAGCCGGCCGGCGTGCTCGAAGACGGTCATGTTGCGACCGATCTCACCCACCCCGCCCAGTGGCACCACTCGTAGCCCGCCTGGTGGCAAGGCGGGCAGCGTGTCCGTGCTCTTGGATGCGCGCCGGCTCATCGCGTCACGCTCGCAGCGGTCGTGGCAGCAGTGCTGTTGCAGTGGGCGGGAGGGATTCTCGTGTTCACAGTGGGCTTTCGGTTGTGGCGGTTGCGGTGGTTGTCGTGGTGGTTGTCTGCCACAACACCCTCTGAGGGTATGCCGCGCGTGTGCGCAAGTGGTTGCCCGCCGCCGCTTTGCCTGACGCCCGCTACCATCAGGCATGGACGAGGCTTCCGACGTCGCCACGCAGCGACGGGCGGCGTCCGAGCATCTGATCGAGAGGCTGTGCGGCTCGGATGATCCGGTGCTGGCGTATATGGCCGGGCTCTTGGCGGGGATGTCCCCTGAGTCGGCCAAAGCACGGGCACTGCAGGCGCGGATCCCCGGTTCGCCGACCTCACGCGCGCTGTTGCGCATCTTCGAGCAGGACGAGAAGACCCTCCACCACGTCTATCGCAAGTGGCAGGGCCCGCACTGGACGTTGACCTGTCTGGCCCTGATCGACTACCCGCCCGGCGACGTGGCGTTGCGACCGTTGGTGCACCGCGTCTACGACTGGCTTTTCTCCAGGCACTTCATGGAGTCGCCCCTGACCGCGATCCACCCTGGCCAGGAAGACCGGGTCCGCCACTGCGCCTCGATGGACGGCAACGCGATCTGGTACTCCGTCCGGCTCGGTCTGGAGGACGAACGCACTCGCGCGGTGGTCGACCGACTGATCGACTGGCAGTGGCCGGACGGGGGCTGGAACTGCGACAAGCGCCCCCAGGCCACCGTGTCGTCGTTCCAGGAATCACTCATCCCCGCACGGGGTCTATGGGCATACGGACACGCCCACGGCCACCAACCGGCCCTGGACGCCGCCCAGAAGGTGGCCGACCTGGTGCTTGCCCGACGGCTTCTGTGGCACGTGCGCGACGACACCCTGATCGTGCCCGACTGGGGCGGCCGTCCGGACCGGATCAACTACCCCATCCAGTTCTACGACGTGCTGTTCGCCCTGCAAGTGATGGCCGAGCTGGGACGCATCGGCGACCCGCGCTGCGCCGATGCGCTGGCCCTGCTTGAATCCAAGTGGCTCCCCGACGGCGGTTTCCCTCTGGAGGAACCCAACGCTGCAACCGCCGATCGGGTGGCCAGCCGCCACAGCTACGCCGAATGGGGCCCGTCCGGACAGCGGCAAAGCAACCCACTGGTCAGCCTGACGGCGCTGGGCGTGCTCCAGGCAAACATCCAAAGTGGCCGGTGACAACCGGCGGCGCCATGTCGCGATATCCGCACATGCTTGATGTGCACGTGATCGTGCCGATGAGCGGACGGTCGCCAAGCGCTAATTCTCGCGCGAGCCCTTACCTCTGGAATGCACCCTGTCGGCCCGGCCGAGCGCGCGACCAAGGTGGGCTAACGACAGCTCCTCGAACTCCGCGTCCCGAAACCAGCTCAGGATGGAACAGAAGTCGTTCGCGTTCTTTCGGCGGGCCCGCGACGTAGCATAGAGGCGAGGGATGGTGATCCCGATGATCCGCTGCCTGGTGTTGACAAGGCGGCTCCTGGTCGCCGTACTCGGCGGAGTCGCCGCGATCGGGCTCCTCTTGCCCGGAACGGCGACCGCCGGGGATGCGACGAACCGAGTGCTGGTGACTCGGGTGGACACCCCGATCACTCCGGTCGTGGCCGACCACATCAGGGATGGGCTCGCCCGGGCCGACCGGAGCGGCTACGTCGCGTACGTCATCGAGCTCGACACCCCCGGTGGCCTGGCCGAGGCGATGCGCGACATCGTCGGCGACATGCTGGCCAGCCCGGTGCCGGTCATCGTCTATGTCAGCCCCGAAGGGGCTCGCGCAGGTTCGGCCGGCGCGATCATCACGTTCGCGGCCCACGTTGCCGTCATGGCGCCCGGCACCACGATCGGCGCTGCAACTCCCGTCGGTCTCGAGGGCGAGTCCGTCTCGGACAAGATCGTCAACGACAGCGCCGCGCAGGCCGAGGCGCTGGCGACGCTGAGGGGACGGGATGTTGAGTTCGCCGTGGACACGGTGCGTAAGGGGCGTTCCGCAGCGGTGGACGAGGCGCTCGAGCTGGGCGCTGTCGATGCCAAGGCGTCGTCGCTGGGGGCCGCACTGCAGGCCGCGGATGGCCGAAAGGTGACCATCGCCGCGGACCGACAGCTGACGGTGCACACCGCTGGGGCCGTGGTGGAACGCCACGAGATGGGTTTCTTCCGCGTTGCCCTCCAGGGTCTCGCCGACCCCAACATCGCCTTCCTCCTGCTGACCCTTGGCACCCTCGGCCTGATCTACGAGCTGGCCACGCCTGGCGTCGGGGTCGCTGGCGCAACCGGGGCCATCGCACTTCTGCTGGCGCTGTTCAGCCTCTCGGTGCTCCCTGTCAACGTCGTCGGCCTGCTCCTGCTCGCGCTGGCGGTGGGGCTTTTCGTCGCCGAGCTGTTCGCGCCCGGGGTAGCCGGCTTCGCGTTCGGTGGAGCCGTCGTGCTGGTGCTCTCTGCCCTGTTCCTGTTCGACGACGCCGAAGGGGTGGCCGTCGACCTGAGTGCCGCGCTGCCCTTGGCGATCGTCATGTTCCTCGCGGCAGTCCTCGCTGGCAGGCTTGCGTTCCGCACTCGCTCGGTCCCGTCGACGACTACCGGCGCAGACCTGCTCGCCGGCCAGCTTGTGCTGGTGCGGGAGGCGGACGGGACCACCGGGAGCGGATTCACCGAGGGCTCCTGGTGGTCTCTGCGCAGCGTGGGGCCACCACTGCACGCGGGTGACAGCACACGGGTGGTCGGCATGGACGGACTGGTGCTGCTCGTAGACCCGGCTGCCGAAGGGGCCGCCGGCGCGCAGTCATCCGAACAAGGGAAGGACACAATATGACCGACGGGACACTCATCGGAATCGCGCTGGCGGTCATCGCCGTGGCTCTGCTCATTTCGGCGGCGCTCAAGGTGCTGCCCGAGTACGAACGCGGGGTGATCTTGCGGCTGGGCAGGATCCAGCCGATCAAGGGACCGGGACTCATCTTCATCATCCCGATCATCGACCGGCTGACCCGAGTCAACCTCCGCACCCAAACCTACGACATCCCGCCGCAGGACATCATCACGAAGGACAACGTCACGGTCCACGTGAACGCGGTCGTCTACTTCAACGTGATCGAGGCGGTTCGGTCGGTGCTTTCGATCGACGACTACCGCTTTGGGACGCAGCAGGTGGCTCAGACCACCCTGCGCAGCATCCTCGGCCAGACCAGCCTGGATGACCTGCTCACCAAGCGCGATGACGTGAACCAAAAACTACAGCGGGTGATCGACGGGGTCACCGACCCGTGGGGCGTCAAGGTCACCATCGTCGAGGTGAAGGACGTTATCCTCCCCGAAAGCATGCGGCGTGCGATGGCCCGCCAGGCCGAGGCCGAACGTGACCGGCGAGCCAAGGTGATCCACGCGCTGGGCGAGAAGGAGGCGGCCGCGAACCTCGGCGAGGCGGCCCTGGTGCTCGAGGCGCATCCGGCCGCCATGCAGCTGCGAGTGCTCGGCACTCTGCTCGAGCTCGGCGCCGAGAAGAACTCCACGATCGCCTTCCCGATTCCGATGGAGCTGCTTCGGCTGCTCGACCTGTACCGGCCGCGTCCGGAAGTCGCGTCAGATTGAAGATCCAGGCATCCGGCCCGCGAACAGTTGAGTCGGGTGGCGACGCTGGCCCGGGGCGGGGCCGTTCATCGGCATGCATCATCGGCCAGCTTGTGATCACGAGCGGCGATTGCTCACCTGCCTTCGTCGACGCTCTCGGCAGCACCGATGACCGTTCGGTCCAGACACCGTGCGCGCCGCGCTGAGGCCGCGCCATGAAGTCCCTGCCCTCAACCACCCTTCGCGACGGCAGGAAACAATCCCGCGGTTGCTCTGTCAATCGCGTGCTTACGAAACAGCTCGGCGACGGGTAGCAGCCGACGTTCGGTCGACCAGGTGAGGCCAATCCCGCGGACCGCTTGGGGGTCGGCTATTTTTATGTGGCGCAGAGGCCCAGTCACCGCGTCTGGCGATCCCTCGCGCAGGGCCGGCACGATCGCAACACCGAGCCCGGCAGCCACGAAACCACGCACGGTTGGCAGGTCGTCGCCCTCGAAGCCCACTGTTGGCCGGAATCCGGCCTGCTTGCACAAGTCCTCGCACAGCTGACGCAGCAGAGACGTGGGACGCAGCATCATGAACGGTTCCGACGACACCTCGGCGAGAGGGATCACCACTCGCCGTGCGAGCGGATGCCCGCTCGGCACTGCCAACCGCAGCGGCTCGATCGCCAGCTGTCGCCATTGCATAGTTGGGTCCGTATTCCGAACGGTCGAGATCTGCAGGTCGACTTCCCCCCGGCCCAGCACCGAGGTCACCAACTCGCCTCGCACCTGCTTGAGCTCGAATTGAACGTGAGGATGATCTGCCCGGAAGCTGCTGACAAGGTCGGGCACCAGCCATGTGCCCAGCGAGAGCTCGAAGGCCAGCGCTACCGTGCCGGTCTCTGGCTCAATGAGCTGGTTCACGGCCGCGAGCCCATCGTCCAGCTGGTGCAGCATCGCATCCACGTGGCGCTTGAACGCCGAGCCCGCGCGGGTCATCCGCAGCGTGCGACCGGACCGGCGCAGTAGGGGTGTGCCGACCTCGGCTTCCAGCCGGGCCAGGGCGCGAGACACGCCTGATTGGGTGACCCGCTCGAGTTCGCTCACCTCCGTGACCGTCATACCATCGGCAACCTGCTGGAACCAGCGAACGGCGTCAGTATCCACATGCATGACGCTAGCGCATGGATAGCATGTCATCCAGTCATTGGACGCATGGGTTGATCCTGTGAAGACTAAACCGCATGAACCTCATCGCCCAGGAACAGCCCACATTGGAGCACCGAACCTCGTTGTCCCTGCTCTGGCACGCAACCCGTGACGATTTCCGCACTCGCCGCGCGTCGCGCGCCTCTCGAGAGACGCTTGAGCGCGAACTGGCCAGCTACAACACCCCAGCCGAGCGGCACGAGCTCAACGCGATCCTCCACCGTGCCGACCCGGACTCGGCTGCCGAAATCCGCCGCTTCATCCAAAGGGTCCGAGTCGCCTGACGCCGCGGCGATCGCCAGGCCTATCCCATAGCCGCTTGGCGACTACCGGCTCAGCTTGGTTTGAAGGGCCTGCGGCGGTGAAACGGTGCATCCAGGATCAGCAGCAGGACTAGAGCGACAACGGCGGCACTGAGGATGTACCACGGCCAGGGACCGAGCACAGACAGTAGCGAGCCATGCGTCGGGACCGCCGCGAGGTACATGTAGTTGGAGCCGGTCAGCCAGTTGAAACTGCCGACGAACGCCGTGTAGGCCGCCGTGATCGCGAACACGCGCATCACTGAGCCACGACGTGGCTCCAGCCGGAGGCCGACCACGAGGAACAGGGCCGCGATCACGATCCCGAGGTGGCCGACGACGAACATGAAGAACTCGAGCTGGGGAAAGCCCGCGGACAGGTCCGGCGTGACTACCGCCTGCAGCGTGCCGGCGAGTCCCCAGAAGTAGGTAAGCTCCACGGCCAGCAACCACCGTGGCCACCAGCAGGCGATAGCAGCCACGATCAACGCCACGTCACAAAGCGCGAGCGGAAGCGAGGCCTGCACCGACCAACGGCCCTCGGCCAGCGGGACACTCACGAACAAGACGGCGTCGGCGACCAGGACGACTGAGATCGCGCGCCCGGCCCACCCGACCCAGGGCCCGGGCCATCGCCGGCACGCGACGCAGAGGCTCACGCAGATCACGGCGCCGATCGACACGGCGATCCAGTAGGCGGCTGGCGTGTTCACCCGCTCATCATCCCCGCCGCGAAGGACAGCAAGGGGAGGATCGGGCAGGCCTACGACCCAAGAGTCCAATGCCGAACGGGGGTTTCGAAAAGTCAACGCCCCAGCGCGCTCAGACTGCGCGCAGCACCAGAAGGAACTGCCCACCGCCCGCCTCGACCTGCGTCGCCACCGCTAGCTCGGGCGCGAACCGGGACAGTCGATCCAGGAGCCATGCGGCAGCCTTCTCGGCTTCGGTCCGGCTGGGGCAGCGGGCTACCACCTCTCGGCCGCCCTTGCGGGTCAACCGCTCGACGGTCGTCACGATCGGGGCAGGCTCCACGACGAACAGCTCCGGAGACCAGGCCACGAAGGGCTTGACCGAGCCCTTGCGCGTGTTGCAGGCACGGTGCGCAAGGCGCTGCACGGCCGGGGCAGCCTTCTTGCCCTTCGGCGAAGTGCCGCTGTCGACGCTTGGTCCGCGGTCCGAGTTGACGGATGCGTCAGGGTCGACCGGCTCATCGCATAGCCAACATCGCCAGGCATCACGTTCGCCAACTTCGTTGAGGGTGCTCATGATCAGAGGCTACGGGCACGCGGCCGCGGACTTCAGTGGCACCCGCCCTCGCACGATCACGTCCGGCTCGCCCTGCGCCGCGGAGACCTCTGTGATCTCCACCTCAGCGAAATGTTCGTTCATTCGCGCGACGAAGGCTGGCGCGGGTGCCGAGCTCCAGATCGTCAGCACGCCGTCCGGTGACAGCACACGCGCTGCGGTGCGCAGCCCATCATTCGAGTACAGCCAGGCGTTGCCGGGTGTCACCAGCCACTCAGGCCCGTTGTCGACGTCCAGGCAGATCGCGTCGAGTGAGCACGCGGGGGCGTTTGCCAGCCAGTCGACCACGTCCGCCTCGTAGGTCCGGACGCGCGGGTCGAGCAACGCGTTCGCGTTCACCGGTGCCAACGGGCCCCGGTTCCATCGCAACACGGCAGGCTCCCGCTCGACGACGTGTACCTCGCCCACGCCGGGATGAGCGAGCGCCGCGGCCAGCGAGAACCCCACGCCAAGGCCGCCGATCAGCATCCGACCCGGCGGTGGCATGCGTACAGCCGCCGCGCTCACGTGTAGTCGTTCCGACCCGCCGCCCCGAGTGTCCATGAGGAAGACACCGTTCGCCACGATCTCGTAATGTCCGTCGCGGCGCAGCAGCGCCAGCTCACCGCAGCGGCCGACGACCCGCTCGACGACAGTCACATCGTGCATGTCGTGCGCCATCTCAGCAGGCTACGACCAGGAGGCTCGCGGCGCGACGCCGTCGACGCAGAAGCTGTCGTGGCCGCCGCACGTCGGCGCGTCAAGCCACAGCGCGGATGACCCTGCTCTCGCCCGCAATCTGAGAATTGCGCTGGCCAAGTCACCATGGTCGTTCGACACGTTCTAGGCTCATAGTTTGAGGAGCCACGACTGCGGGGAGAGACGACATGCGGAATGAATGTGTCGACGGGAACGAGGCAGCGGCCTCGGTCGCCTATGCACTCAGCGAGCTGGTGACCCTCTATCCGATCACCCCCTCGTCACCGATGGGGGAGCTCGCCGATGCCTGGGCGTCGACCGGCCAGACCAACCTGTGGGGCATGGTGCCCCGGGTCGTCGAGATGCAGAGTGAAGGAGGCGCGGCCGGGGCGCTGCACGGCGCACTGCAGACCGGGGCGCTGGCCACGACCTTCACCTCGTCGCAGGGCCTGCTGCTCATGTTGCCCAACATGTTCAAGATCGCGGGTGAGCTGACCTCGGCGGTCATCCACGTGGCCGCCCGCTCGCTCGCCACACACGCCCTGTCGATCTTCGGCGACCACTCCGACGTGATGGCCGCCCGAACCACCGGCTTCGCGATGCTGGCCTCCAGTTCCGTGCAGGAAGCACAGGACCTGGCCCTCGTCGCTCACCTCGCCACGATGCAGACCCGCGTGCCGTTCCTGCACTTCTTCGACGGGTTCCGCACCTCCCACGAGCTGAACCAGGTGGCGATGCTCGAGCAGGACGACCTGCGGGCGCTCGTCGACGATGACGGCGTCCTGGCGCACCGTGAACGGGGGCTGACGCCCCAGCGCCCGGTGCTACGGGGATCGGCGCAGAACCCGGACGTGTTCTTCCAGTCCCGCGAGGCGGCCAACCCCTTCTACGACGCGGTGCCGGCGGCCGTGCAGGACGCGATGGATCGGCTGGCCGAGCGAACTGGGCGGGCATACCGGCTGGTGGAGTACAGCGGGCACCCTGAGGCCGACCGGGTCATCGTGATCATGGGCTCCGGTGCGGGTGCGGTCCAGGAGACGGTCGAGGAGCTCAACCGCCGCGGGCAGCGCGTGGGAGTACTCACCGTGCGGCTGTACCGGCCGTTCCCTGCTGCCGAGCTGGTCGCCGCGCTGCCCCTCTCTGTCAGCAAGATTGCGGTGCTCGACCGCACCAAGGAACCAGGCGCGTATGGCGAGCCACTCTTCCTCGACGTCGTCGCGACGCTGGCCGAAGCCTCCACCAACGGGCTGCGCGGCTCGGCCGCCATGCCTCGGGTGACCGGCGGCCGCTACGGGCTCTCGTCCAAGGAGTTCACCCCGGCCATGGTCAAGGGAGTCTTCGACGAGCTCGGGTCCGAGGCGCCGCTGCCCCGGTTCACCGTCGGCATCGTCGACGACGTGACCAACCTGTCGGTGCGCCCCGACCGCGACTTCGAGCTGCCCATACCCAAGGGGGACGTCCGCGCGGTGTTCTACGGGCTTGGCTCCGACGGCACGGTCGGTGCCAACAAGAACACCGTCAAGATCGTGAGTGAGCACAGCGACCTGCACGCCCAGGGCTACTTCGTCTACGACTCGAAGAAGGCCGGTGCGATGACCGTCTCGCACCTGCGGTTCTCCCGCCTGCCCATCCGCTCCACGTATCTCATCGACCAGGCCGACCTGGTCGCCTGCCACCACTTCGGGTTCCTGTTCACCCAGGACGTGCTGGCCGTGGCCAAGCCGGGCGCGACCCTGCTGCTCAACGCGCCGTACCCACCTGAGGAGGTGTGGGACGTGCTGCCCGAAAAGGTTCAGCGAGCCATCATCGACAAGAAGCTGAAGGTGCACGTCATCGATGCCCGGCGGGTGGCCGGCGATCTCGGCCTTCGCGGGCGGATCAACACCGTCATGCAGCCGTGCTTCTTCGCCCTGTCCGGGATCCTTCCCCAGGAGGAGGCCCTGGACGCGGTGAGGCGCGCGGTGGAGAAGACGTACGGCCGGCGCGGGCCCAAGGTCGTCGAGCGAAATCTCGCCGCCGTCGACGCGTCGCTGGCCGAGCTCCACGAGCTCACGGTGCCGGCGACGGTGACCTCGACCACGCCGTTGCGCGACGCCATCCCGACGGCGGCGCCAGACTTCGTGACCAGGGTGACCGCACGCATACTCGCCGGCGAGGGTGACCTACTTCCGGTGAGCGCCTTGCCGGTGGACGGAACTTTCCCGACCGGCACCACGCGATACGAAAAGAGAGCGCTCGCCCAGGAGATCCCGATCTGGGACCCCGACATCTGTATCGACTGCGGCAAGTGCGCGATCGTGTGCCCTCACAACGCCATGGGGATGAAGGTGTTCCCGCCCGATGTGCTGGACGGGGCACCGGACACCTTCGCGTCCAAGGGCTTCAAGTCCAGGGAGCTGGATACCCCGCACCTGCTGAGCATCCAGGTCTCCCCCGACGACTGCACCGGTTGCGGGGTGTGTGTCGAGCAGTGCCCCGCGATCAGCAAGAGCGCGGTCGGGCACAAGTCCATCAACATGGAACCGATCTCCGAGCACCGGGACGACGAGCGCGCCAACTACGCCTTCTTCGACACCATCCCCCTGCTGGATCGTGAGCTGCTCCCGCACGACACCGTCAAGGGCTCGCAGGTGCTCCAGCCGCTGTTCGAGTTCTCGAGCGCGTGCGAGGGGTGTGGCGAGACGCCATACCTGCGTCTGATCTCCCAGCTCTTCGGCGACCGGATGATCGTGGCAAACGCCACGGGATGCTCGTCGATCTACGGAGGGAACCTGCCGACCACACCGTGGAGCCGGAACGCCGACGGTCGAGGGCCGGCATGGTCCAACAGCCTGTTCGAGGACAATGCCGAGTTCGGCCTGGGGATGCGTCTGGGCAAGGACCGTGGCGCGGCGACCGCCCGAGCACTGGTGAGCACCCTCTCCGACGCGATCGGTCCTGAGCTGGCCCGCGAGCTTCTCGACGCGGACCAGTCTGCGGAGGAAGGCGTCCGCGCCCAGCGGGAGCGGGTCGTGCGCCTGCGTGAGCGGTTGGGTGAGCTTGAGTCGGACTCCACGGCGCGCCACCTGCTGAGCCTCGCCGACGACCTGGTGCGCAGCGACGTGTGGATCATCGGTGGTGACGGGTGGGCCTACGACATCGGGTATGGCGGGCTCGACCACGTGCTCGCCTCCGGTGAGAACGTCAACGTGCTCGTGCTCGACACCGAGGTCTACTCCAACACCGGCGGCCAGGCGTCCAAGGCAACCCCGAGGGGTGCGGTGGCCAAGTTCGCCACCTCCGGCAAGTCCACCCCGAAGAAGGACCTGGGCGCGTTGGCGATGCAGTACGGCAACGTCTACGTCGCGCAGATCGCCCTCGGCGCCAACGAGGTGCAGACCGTGCGTGCCCTGCAGGAGGCTGCCGCGTGGCCCGGGCCGTCGCTGGTGCTGGCGTACTCCACGTGCATCGCGCATGGCATCGACATGAAGAACTCCATGACGCACATGCGCGACGCGGTCAAGAGCGGCCACTGGCCCCTCTACCGGTTCGCCCCCGGATCCGACGAGCACACGAAACCGTTCCGCCTCGACTCCCGCAAGCCGGCGCTGGCTCTCAGCGAGTTCGCGCTGGCGGAGGCCCGGTTCGCGATGCTCGAACGCTCCGATCCCGAGCGGGCTCACCACCTCATGGCCCTGGCCCAGGCCGACGTCGACGAGCGCTGGCACTACTACGAGCAGCTCGCCGGAATCGAACGCAGCGTGCCGCACGATCCCGGGGAGATCGTCGACCCTGAGGGCGTCGCTACCGAGGAGGTACCGTCATGACCGCCGAACCGACCGTCGTCCCGGAGTTCGACCTGTCGACGACCTACCTGGGCCTGCAGCTGCGCAGCCCGCTGGTCGCTTCGTCCGGGCCACTGACTGCCCGGATCGACTCTCTGCGCGCCCTTGAGCAGGCCGGAGTCGCCGCTGTCGTACTGCCCTCATTGTTCGAAGAACAGATCGAGCATGAGGACATACAGGCCGCCCGGCTGGGCGACCTCGGTTCGGACAGCAATCCCGAGGCCACCAGCTACTTCCCCGACCTGGCCGACTACGAGTCGGTCG
>DASRVZ010000214.1:0-2432 GCA_035654835.1 Dermatophilaceae bacterium
CCGGTCTTGGTCTGGTACCTCTTGTTCACGGTGGTCCCCTGTCTCCTTGGGTCGTCTTTGGCGGACGCCCAACACCTACCGCAAGGCAGGCGTCAGGCGGGGGACCGCCACCTCAAATTCCACGAGAGCCGGGACAACCTCCGTCGATCGGCCAGGCGTAAGTCGGCGATCAGCGACCCGTCGGCGACTCCTGTGCGCCCTGCAATCTGATCTAGGACGTCGTCAAGTGAGCGATCTCGGTTACTGAATGTCATTGTTCGCGCCTTCGTCGACGGCGAGTTGGTCACGCAACATCGTCACCTCTTGACTTTAAAGGGCCCGAAGACCTCAGCCAGTGCTCAAGATCTCGTCTTATGACGGAGGAACCGCTTTCGCAACGGGCCCTTCAACGGGGTTCGAGCCTCGGTTGGTGTCGAGTCGTCCAGCCCGTTCCACACCTTCACGATTGCCCAGGCCACCGCAGTTGTTGGCACCGACAGCACAGCGCCGGTAATGCCGCCAAGGACCGTGCCGGCTGTCAGGGCGACCAGAATCACCAAGGGGTGCAGCTTCAAGGACTGCGCCATGACCACGGGCTGCAGCAGGTCACCCTCGATCTGGTTGACCGCGATGACGATGATCACCACGATGAGGGCGGCAACCGGGCCGTTGGCCACAAGCGCAACCAGGGCGGCGAGCAAACCCGCGAGTGTCGCGCCAATGAGGGGAACGAACGCGCCGAGGAACACCACGACCGCAAGGGGAAGCGCGAGCGGAACCTGAAGTATCACCAAGCCGATGCCGATGGCGACGGCGTCGACTAGGGCGATGATCGCAGTACCGCGAACGTATCCGCCCAGCACCTGCGGCGCGGTCTGGCCGATGCGCTGGGCGCGCTCGAGGCGTTCACCCTTGAGGGGGCCCAGGAAGAAGTCCCAGATGCGGTCGCCGTCCTTCAGGAAGAAGAACAGAATGACGACCATGAGCAGAGCGCCCGCTATCACCTCTGTTGCGGCAGAGACGCCTGAGATGGCCCCGGATCTGAACTGGCTGCTCGTCACATATCCGACGATCGCGTCGCGTGCAGCTTTCGTCTGCTCCACGCCAATGGGAATCTGCCCTCGGGCCAGGTAGGCCTGGAGCTGATCGAGGCCGTCGGATGCAGCGACCGCGAGCTCATTCCACTGGTTTTGGACCGCGCGAGCGATGAGTGCGACGGTGCCACCGAAGGCAAGTACACCCGTGAGCAGGGTGATCCAGGCAGCGAGGACCGCCGGGACATTGCGTCTGCGCAGGCTGCTGATCACCGGCCATAATGCCGCCGCCAGGATGAGGGCGATGAGTACCGGAATGACTACTAGCTTCAACTGGACGAGCGCAAACACGACCACCGATGCGAGCGTGATAATAAGGAGGATCTGGGCGCTACGCATGCCCAGGCGACCGAGCTGGTCGGTCATGTACGAGCGAGTGGATCGCTGACCGCTACTGCCTTCGGCACTCATCGCTCGAGCCTAGACATGTGAACGGGAAGAGAGCCGGAAACCTGAGTCGGCGTTCGGATGTGTCGCGGGACGCTGCAGTCAGCGTCGTACTGCCCGGATCACAACTTGTCGCCAACCCTCCCGATGAGGACGGCAAGATCGTCATTGAGAGCACCGCGTCGTCGAGCAGCTGCAGTGGTTTCTCGTCCATGACCACCACGGGGTAGGCGCGGTCGTAGGGGCGGGCGTAGACGCCCAGCACGTCCTCCATCGCCGCCACGAAGGCTGCGTTCTGCTGGGGCGGTCGTTGTCGAGCCCCGCCTGAAGTGGGCTATCGACAAGGGCCAGGATGAGTGGTCTGGGGTGGGCTGTCCGCAGAGGAACGACGGGCACTGAAACGACGGACCGCCCGCGCCGCCCGCCTCACCGCCTGAGAAAAGCCCCGGCCTTACCGATCCGAAGGATCTCCTCAGCCTCGCCGACCTGCCGGTCGAACGTTACTCGGGCGTCATTGTCACGCCGCCCGAAGTCGGTCACGACACCGGCCAGCGCGTCGAGGGCATCGGCATAGCGGGCCAGGAAGCGCGGTGACGGCGCGGACTGCCGCGCCCGGTCGTCAACTGCGTCAACAAGGGCCCTCGCGATCCCGTTGATCTGCCACTGGGCTTGGTGCAGCGCCTCGACGGTGCTCTCATACCCCTGCCAGTCGACCCGCACCGGCCGGACGTTGTGGCGGGGATTCAGCCGGGTACTCTCGCGGCCGTTCGAGATCTCCTGGATGACATCCGGCGCGT
Source organism: Dermatophilaceae bacterium (assembly GCA_035654835.1). GTDB lineage: Bacteria > Actinomycetota > Actinomycetes > Actinomycetales > Dermatophilaceae > UBA4719. The sequence goes on from DASRVZ010000214.1 coordinate 2,258, forward strand.
AGGACGCGATCTGCCCGCCGACGCGGGCGACCTCCATCAGCCTCGATCCACCGACTAAGTATTCGCAGGTGAGTGAGTGCCATTCTGATCCGGTCGTTGCCGTGAGGGCGTGAGGTAACCGCCGGTCTGTCCGGCTTTTCCACTGGGTCCTTGGTTGGCCCTGTTGGGGCTGGGT
>DASRVZ010000215.1:0-4838 GCA_035654835.1 Dermatophilaceae bacterium
CGCCCCGCGGTACACCCACAGGTGCCAGGGGTTCGTCGCCGCGGCCACGGTGATCAGCACCGGCTCGACAAGCAGCAACGCGACGAGCCCGCGCCGAGGCGCCCAGTGCGGCCAGGCGACGCCAACGCCTAGACATACGAAGGCGCCGGTCGCGATGCCCACCCCGGGCAGGATCGCCAACGAAGCGATCGCCGCCGTCAGCTGGCTGGAAGACGACACAGCAACGGCGTCCGCGACCGATGACACACCGAGCCCCAGCATCACCACGACCAGGGACACCGCGACGGTCGGGTTGTGTGCCCGACGCCGCCAAGTCAGGACAGCGACCCACACGAACACCACCGCGGCCACCGCATAGGCGAGCCCGGTGAGATCACGCAGCACCACTAAACACCTCCGCTCGGACCACACCGCGGGACGTCAGCGACCCGGATGGGTCTCAGTCGCCCTTGGACTCGCTGGACTGGTGACCCGCGCGAGGTAACCCGCTCAGGGTCAGCCCGCGCGGCATACGGCTGTCGCACTCTCAGTGGCCGCGGTCGATCCACTCCTGCAGGTGCGGCGCCTCGGCTCCGATGGTGGTGTCGTCGCCGTGTCCGGGGTGGACGACGGTCTGCGGCGGCAGCTTCAGGAGCTTGCCGCTGATGGAGTCGATGATCGTCGGGAAGTCCGAGTACGAGCGTCCGGTTGCGCCGGGTCCTCCTGCAAAGAGCGTGTCACCGGTGAACACGACGCTCAGATCCGGGACATGGAAACAACAGGCGCCGAAAGCGTGACCCGGGGTGTGCAGGACGTGGACGTCCAGTCCGCCGACGGTGAACACATCCCCGTCAGCCAGCTCGCCGTCGGGACTGACCGGATAGACCGTGTCCCACAGGACCCGATCGGCCGGATGCAGGTATGACGGAGCGCCCGTCGCGTCCACGACCCCGCCGACCGCGCCGATGTGATCATCGTGCCCGTGGGTGAGCAGGACAGCGATGACCTTGCGCCCGGCCACTGCCGCCAGGATCGGCGCAGCGTCGTGGGCCGCGTCGATGACGATGCACTCGTCGTCGTTGCCGATGACCCAAACGTTGTTGTCGACGTCCCAGGTGCCACCGTCAAGGCTGAAGGTGCCCGAGGTGACGGCCTTGTCCACACGGACGGCCGCCGCGGTCGAGGTCACAGGACCACGACCGAGCGCAGGACCTCGCCCGCGTGCATCTTCTCGAACGCCGACTCGATGTCGCCCAGGCCGATGGTCTCGGACACGAACGCGCCGAGGTCGAAACGTCCCTGGAGGTAGAGGTCGACCAGCATCGGGAAGTCCCGGCTGGGCAGGCAGTCGCCATACCAGGAGGACTTCAGCGCCCCGCCACGACCGAAGATGTCGATCATCGGCAAGGTGACTTGGAGATCGGGCGTGGGTACTCCCACCAGAACGACCGTGCCGGCCAGATCTCTTGCGTAGAAAGCCTGCTCGTAGGTTTCGGGACGGCCGACCGCGTCGATGACCACGTCCGCGCCGTGTCCGCCGGTGTGTTGGCGGATGGCTTCGACGGCGTCGGTGTTGCGGGAGTTAACGGTGTGGGTGGCGCCGAGTTTCTTTGCCCACTCAAGCTTGCGGTCGTCCACGTCCACCGCGATGATCGTCGTCGCCCCGGCCACCGCGGCGCCGGCGATCGCGGCACTGCCCACACCGCCGCAGCCGATCACGGCCACCGAGTCACCACGACTGACACCACCAGTGTTGACCGCAGCACCAAACCCCGCCATCACCCCGCAGCCCAACAGCCCAACGGTGGTGGCATCGGCCTGCGGGTCGACCTTGGTGCATTGACCGGCCGCAACCAGGGTCTTCTCGATGAACGCGCCGATCCCCAACGCCGGGCAGAGCTCCGTGCCATCGGTCAAGGTCATCTTCTGCTTGGCGGTGTGGGTGTTGAAGCAGTACTGAGGCTTGCCCTTGGCACACGCCCGGCACTGACCGCACACAGCGCGCCAGTTCAGGATGACGAAGTCGCCGGGCGCAACGTTGGTGACACCCGCTCCCACCGCCTCGACCACACCAGCGGCCTCATGGCCTAACAGGAACGGAAACTCGTCGTTGATGCCGCCTTCGCGGTAGTGCACGTCCGTGTGGCAGACCCCGCAGGCCTCGATCTTGACGACAGCCTCACCAGGACCCGGATCCGGCACGATGACGTCGACGATCTCCACCGGCGCCCCCTTGGTTCGGGCGATGACTCCCTTGACGGTGCTGGGCATGCCGGTCTCCTCGGGTCTGGTTTGGCGCTCAGACTATCGAATCCAGAAGGCCAGAGGCCGGGTCGGACCGGCAAGTAGCCTCGGTCGATGGCTGGAGCAAGGTCCCCTTCCTGAGGGCGGTTAGCCGGGCTTGCGAGCCTGATCACCGAGTTCTACGAGTCCGACAAGATCGTCTCCGCGGTCTGCCACGGAACAGGCCGGGGTGAACAACGTCAGGCTCAGTAACGGTCACGGATAAGGATGTCACTGGTTTCTCTTGGCCCGAAGAGGAGCTCGCTCAGCGCGGCGAGGCCGTCCCGTTCAGCCTGCAGGACGACCTGAAGGAGCGCGCTGGGAAGTACACCCTTGCCGACCAGCCGTTTGACACCTACGTCGTCGAGGACGGCCGACTGATCACGGGGCAGAACCCCGGCAGTGCCAAGGCCGTCGCGGGCGCCGTGGTCAAGCAGCTCAGCTGACGCGGAACAGGAAGACCGTGCCCGGCACACGGTAGGAGACATCAAGATTCCCATCCTGCACCACCGACCGTAAGCCGCAACTCCCTGTTGCCTCATCTGAAAAGGTCCGCGTGCCGGCAGTGGTGACGGCGGGTTTGCGGCTGGGCTGTCCCTTCGCGGTGGCCAGGGTCAACAGCTCATCAGCCAAGGCCCGGATCTGCCGTTGCACAGCTGCCGGGTTGAATGAGGCGTGCTGTGAGCGCAGTCGTCGTTTCGGCAGAGCCCTCACGTCAGAGTGGTCCATCACTCGGGCGTAAGGAGTGGTCGCGGTGTCGTACTTCTTGGTGACCTTCGCACCGTCGCGGACTTTGGAGACCAGCTTCTGCTGCGGGTAGAAGTGGTTACCGATCAAGCACAGTAACTTCCAGATCCTGTTGAGCAGCAACAGTTCTGCTTCGGTGTCGTAGCTCAAGTAGCCCACCAGTTGCCGCACAGCGGTCCAGTTCTTCTGACACCCCGGTGGGTATGAGTCGCCGGGGCCTGCGGTTGATCATCGACGCGTGATCGGAGGGAAATCAGGTTCTTGGCCAGTGGTGCCCTGGCACAGGACGTTGGACCGCATCGGGCGTGTCAGGCTCGGCTCGTTCGGATCCAAGAACGGCGCGTTATTACAGGTTGGAGACGCCGACTTGGCTCCGTAGTCAGGCACTCTTGCCGCTACACGGCTGGCGATTTCATCAAGCGTTCGGAGGCACCGCGCCGCCCCACTTCAAGACCGCTTTTGCCCATTGAATCCCTCAATGAAGGGCTCGGCCTGGTCGGCGCGACGGGCGCGGGCATTGCGCCGTTTGCGGTTACGCCGTTCGTCCTCCGACAGGCCGCCCCAGACCCCAGTGTCCTGGCCTGACTCCATGGCCCATTCCAGACAGGTCGCTATGACCTCACAGCGAAAGCACACGGCCTTCGCCTCTTCGATCTGGAGAAGAGCGGGGCCGGTGTTCCCAATCGGGAAAAACAGCTCGGGTTCCTCGTCCAGGCAAGCAGCGCGGTTGCGCCAAGTCATCATGGATCGGGTTCCTTGAATTGAGGTCTGGCAGATCTGCGTCATGTGAGTCAGTTCAGTCGGCACATCGGCAATGGGTCGGACGGGGCAGCCTCCAAGGCTGCGCCAAGGTCAAGGCCGAGGTCAACGCCAACATCATGAGAGCCGCGTCACAAGGAAGAACTGATCAGGCGGCGCAGGCTTGCACTCGTGCAGCTCGACGGGTGCCTGTCAGTGTCACTGGCCAACGAGATGCGCTCCTGCGTTTCCTTGCAAATCGCTCTGCGCGAGCGCCGGGGTGGTCGCGCGTTCGGCGTACGGCCCGCTTCGCGCACCAAATGCTCAGGTCCGGTACAGCTCGTCGAGGGTGTCGGCGGCGTCCAGGTCGTGCAGCGGTTGGGCGTGGGAGTAGATCCGCAGCGTGGTGTAGGCGTCCGCGTGGCCGAGTCGGTACTGGGCCTGAAGGATCTGTCCGCGGCCGACCAGGACGGTGGCAACCGAGTGCCGCAGCCGGTGCAAAGTGACCTCCGGCATTCCCGCAGCGGCGCACAGCTGGGCGAACCAGTGCCCAAGCCCACAGGTGGTCAACCGGCTGCCGTGGCTCGGGTCGGGAGAGAACAACCACGGCCCGAACTGGTCGCTGCCGGACCTGGCCCTCCACGCCTGGACGCTCGCCTGCCACAGGTCGGTACTGGTGGGCCCCAACGTCAGGCGCCGCACCGTTCTGGTCTTGGTCGGCCCAATCACCTCACCAGATGCGGCTCGCTCAATAGTCAGGACCCGCCCGTCCAGGTCCCCCAACTGAAGCGCTGCGAGCTCACCGCGGCGGGCGCCAGTATCGGCGGCCAGGCGGCACAGCAGCAGGACCTGCTCGGCGCGATGCAAGTCGGCCCCGGCCCGCCGCTCACCTGCGCCGGCCGCGAACAGGTCGCCCTGGACACCAACGGCCCGTTCGGCGTAGCCCAACAACTCGACGACCTGGGCGACCGGGACATGTGAGCGGGTCCGCGGCACCGGCGGACCCCGCATGACATCCAACGGGCAGCGATCCAGGATCCGCTCGGTGTAAGCCCACCCCAAAGCCGAACGCAACACCCGAACCCGCCCCC
>DASRVZ010000216.1:0-3784 GCA_035654835.1 Dermatophilaceae bacterium
TCATGATGGCCGCGGCCTCCGCGACCGATGCCGCCGACTGATCCTTCAGCCAGACGTTGAGCGAGGAGTCGCTGTAAGAGAGCCCGACATTGCCGGTGTCGATGAGGGGCTGCAGGGCCTCCTGCGGCTGGTCGTAGAAGACGTCGTTCTCGGGATCGCCGTAGTACCAGTTGTAGTAGCCGTAGTCGTTCTCCGGCTCGAAGTCGCCGTGCCAGTGCCCGTCCGCGGCGGCGACCGATCCGTGGTCGGCGGTGAGCACGACCAGCGTGCTCTCGAGCTCGCCGCTCTCGTCGAGCTCGTCCATGATCCGGCCCACCTGCGCGTCGGCGGTCGCCGCCGCGTACTCCATGTGAGTCATCGGGTCGTAGCCCGGCGTGGCGCCCTCAGGGTCGTTGACACCGCCCCACATGTGGGCGGCCTTGTCGATGCCGGGCAGGCTGACGAAGATGCCGCTCCAGGCTTCCTCCTCGTGGTCCATGATGTCGAGCGCTGCGTCGGTGGCCCAGACGTCACCACCCTGGTTTCCCGGCTCGTCGCCCACGACGTAGCGGTCGTCGGTCGCCGGGTAGAGCTGGGCCGGGAACTGCAGCGTGTCGTAGCCCTTGTCGCGCTCGACCCAGTAGCGCGAGCCACACGTGCCCGCGATGTACGGCGGCACCGCGATGCCATCGGGCATCCGCCAGCGCACGCCGTTGCAGGACGGGCCGCTGGCGAACGTGGTGACCGAGGTGTTGGCCGACCCGGGGCCGCTGAGGCCGTAGGCGGCGTACCCCTTCGGGCTGACGGTGAAAACCTTGCCGCTGTCGTCGAGGTAGTCCGACAGATGCGGGTACCCCGCGTGCTCCTGCAGCGCGGACATCTGGGCGTAGCCGAAGTTGCTGGTGATGTAGAGCCCACCCGGAGCGCCGAGGACCCCGTCGACGTCGCGGAAGCCCTCGTTGGTCCACCCCATGTTCTTCGGGAGCATGCCCGAGGTGATCACGTTGTGGGTCACGACAGTCACAGAGCCGGTGTGGCCCAGATAACCGCGCGGGGTGTCGACGCCGTCGGCCATCAGGGCCTTGACGTTCGCCATGTCGTACTTCTCGACGATCTCCTTACTGAGGGCGTCGACGACGATGATCACGACCTTGTCAGGCCTTGTCGGTGGCTTCGGCTTGACCGCTGCACCCGTGGGGGCTCCGGCGACCGCGAAGGCCCCGGCCAGGATGGCCGCAGCGACAGAGACGAGAAGACGCCGACGAGCCATGGCCCACCCCTTTGTCCCACGCGATGCCCCATTTGCCACACCGATCCGGGAACCCTACCGGCCGCGGCGTGATACACGCCACACCCGCATGTGGTGAAGCGTTCGCGGACTCGACTCGCCTGGTCGAGCACCTGGAGGAGACCTGCTCGCCCGGCCGACCGGAATGGACCGGGACACACCACGATCCGCTGGCGGAGCACGACGCGCGGTACGGCGAGGAGGCCGCGGGTCCGCCGGACTGGGCGCCGGTGCGGGACCGCTGGCGCGTGCCGGGTCGCCTGGTTCACGACGACGCGGAGCTCATCGGCCAGGTGAACCTCGCACACCGGTCCCGGTTCGCCAACGATGACCGGGAACAGCCGTTGAGCGTTCCGCGCTTCCACTGGTACTACTGATCTGGCCTGTTCCGCGGGTCAGCGGCCTATAGGGCTTCCTTGCGTGGCAGATGCGTGGCAAGAACTGCGGCCGTCATGCCTTATACGGCGGCGCGAGAACAGCGCCACCAGAGGCTTGAGCGGGTTCTTCGGCGCTCGCACCACCGAGCTCTTCGCCGCCGAAGTAGCCCCCGCCGTACGCAGCGAGGTGCACCGAGCCCGCGACTGAACCAGCCGCCCCAACGACCAACTCTCGCGCCGGCAACGGTAGGCGCGTCATGTGCGTAACCGGTCCCGTCGCTCGTGTGAGTGATGTGGTCGGCCCAATCATCGCGGAGGCGTCGAGCCAAGTCGGCGTCGGAATGGTTGAAGCTCCTACGACTCTCACGACATCGCGCGTGCGATTCAGCCGTAGGCGAACCCGCGTTGCCGGCAGCAGCGCGGGTTGGCCCTCGGGCCGGGGATCCGCACTCCTCTCCCGATGATCCAGTGGAGCTAGCGGCCGATCTCCGGGTGGAGGATGCGCGGGGCGACGGTCCGCCAGCTGGGGTACGCCGTCCTAGATCGTGACGCCTGTTCCTGGTCGGTGACGGCGGCGACCGTGGCCGCGCAGTAGTCCGAGACGTGTCCGACCTCGCGGAGGACCACCCAGTCGATCCACTCGTCGTCGCCAGGGTCCCGTGGGTGCCACCGTTGTCCTTGGTCCAGCGTGCCAGGCTCCGTAACGACTCGTACTCGAGCTTGCGGCCGCTGGCGTCGTGCATCCCCGAATAACTCCGGCCCGCGTTGAGGTCCGAGTTCGTGCCCTCCCGGCTGTCCCTGGGGCGCGAGCCGCGTTGACATGAGGCTTAGGACTCGCGCAGTAATTAGGTGGGTTCTGTCGGGCGTGTCGTGGGGGTGAGCGTGTAGTTCCAGTCGCCGTGGAATTCGTGGCGGGTGAGGACGCCGGTGGTTTCGAGGGCCTTCATGTCACGGTCGGCGATCTTGATGCCGCGGGTGTAGGTGTTGGTGTCGATTTCGGCGTGCACGGTCAGGCCGGTACTGGTGGTCACGGCCTTGAGGGTTTCGATGACGACTTCGTGAGATTCCAGGGGACGTCCGCGCCAGTTGCGGCTGATCGCGGAGAACAGCCGGTGCTCGATTTTGTTCCATTTGGAGGTGCCCGGTGGTAGATGGCACACGGTGATCGCCAGCCCAGTTTCCTGGGCGAGGGAGGCCAGTTCGGTCTTCCACAGCCGTAGCCGTGCGCCGTTGGAGCCGCCGGAGTCGGCGGTGATCAGCACTCGGGTGGCCCGGGGGTAGGTGGGTGCGCCGAGTTGGTGCCACCAGCGGCGGATCGATTCCACGGCGAACTGGCCGGTGTCGGCGTCGGTGCCGACGTTGACCCAGCCGGTGTTGGTGGTGATGTCGTAGACGCCGTACGGGGCGACCTTGCCCAGCGCCGGGTCGGGAAAGTCGTGCACGTTGACGCGGACCGGTTGCCCGGCCGGTTCCCACTCGCGGCCGGCGGCGGCGTAGTTGCCGATGAGTTCCTTCTTCTTGGTGTCCACGCTGATCACCGGGTCTGCGGTGGCCTGAAACCTGGCGGCCTGGGTGTTGAGGTAACCGAACTGGGCGTCGCGGTCGCGATGCTGCTTGCCTTCGACCGCCTTGGCGTTGGCCTGCAGGCTGTAGCCGGAGGCCTTCAGTAGCCGGGCCACCGTGCGCGCCGAGACTCGGTGCCCGGCCGCGGACAACTCGGCGGCGAGCTTTGCCGTGGACTTCGTCGTCCACCGCAGCTGCGACTCGGGGTCACCGCGCGAACCGGGCTCGACCAACCCATCCAGAGCCTCGACCAGGCCGGGATCGGTGCGCGCCAGGCTCGGCCGCCCCGCGCCCGGGCGGCGCACCCGGCCCGGGATCGGCTCGGGATAATCCAGCTCCCGCACCCCCTGAGCGACCGTGTCCGGATGCACCCCGGCGGCCGCGGCCACGCCCGTGATCCCACCCCGGCCCAGCGCCTTCGCCTCCGCGCCCAGCAGCAGCCGCCACGCCCGCTCGTCGAGATGGGAGTGGATCAACGACAACCTGGTCGCCATCGCGTCCGGCTCGGCCTCGGGCAGCCTCATAGCACAACCCTACCCAACTGAAACCGACACACCTAACCAATTATTGCGCGCAT
>DASRVZ010000217.1:0-4841 GCA_035654835.1 Dermatophilaceae bacterium
GCCGATGGCCATGATCACGACGTACGTCGCACTGGTGATCGTCAACGCGGGGATGTCCTACTGGATCGGCTTCGCGGCCGCTCTTGTGTCCGGCCTGGTGCTCGGTGCGGTCATCGAACGGGTCGTCATCCGCCAGGTCGAGGGCAAGCCCGAGATCAACGCGATCATCCTGACCCTGGGGCTGTTCGTCGTCATCCACGCCGTGGCCGCGATCATCTTCGGGTCAAGCTTCCGCTCCTTCCCGGCGCCCTTCGGGCTGCGCGGCTTCGAGGCAGGCGGCGTGACGATCGCGCTGACCGGGTTCGCGGTCTTCACGATCTGCTCGGTGGCCGTCGTGATGCTGCTGCTGGTCGCGCTGTTCCAGCACACCGACATCGGCCTGAAGATGCGCGCCTCGGCGTTCAACCAGGAAGTCTCCCGCATGCTCGGCGTGAGGGTGACCCGGATGCTCACCCTCGGCTGGGCCCTCGCAGCCGTAGTTGGTTCCCTGTCGGGGCTGCTGATCGCCGGCGGCAGCCTGGTCTCCCCGTCGTACATGGACTCGGTCGTCGTCTACGGATTCGTGGCAGCAGTGCTCGGTGGACTCGACAGCCCGGGCGGTGCGGTCGTGGGGGGTCTTCTGCTCGGCGTGAGCCTCAGCTTCGTGAGTGGGTACGTCGGATCCGACCTCGTGGCGGTGGCCGCGCTGGCCATCTTGATCGTCGTGCTGCTGGTCCGACCAGCGGGTCTGTTCTCGCACGCGACGGCACGGAGGGTCTGAGGTGTCCCGGGTGGCATTCGGTTCAATGATCGGTCATCTGCGCCGGACCCCGTTGAGACGCAACCTCATCGGCGGGCTGATCGGGCTGGTGGTCGTCATACTGGTCCTGGAGTCGGTCAGCCCGTTCCGGCAGGGCCAGTTCGCCACCATGGCCTACCTCGGCATCGCCGTCGGCGGCCTCACCGTGCTGACCGGCCTCAACGGGCAGCTGTCCCTGGGCCACGGCGCACTGATGGCCGTGGGCGCCTACACGGCGGCGCTGATGCTGCACGACGTCGACAAGCCCCTGCCGTTGCCGCTGATCATGCTCCTGTCCGTGCTGGTGACCGTGGTGGTGGGTGCGGTGGTGGGTGCGGCCGCGGCGCGACTGCACGGTCCCTACATCGCGGGAGCGACCCTGGCCCTGGCCGTAGCCATGCCCGGCATCGCATCGTTCTTCGGTGACACCCTCGGCGGCGAGCAGGGCCTGTCCGTCTCCACACCGGAGGCCCCGGGCTGGTTCGCCGACGCCGTGTACTTCCTCACCGCGCACGACGTCACAGGCACCAAGTACCTGGCGTATGTCGGGTGGATCGGCCTCATCATCAGCTTCGTGCTCCTGGCGAACCTGTCCGCGAGCAGAGTGGGTCGCACCTGGCGCGCCGTGCGCGACGACGAGGTCGCGGCGGACCTCGCCGGCATCAACGTGGGCCGTGCCCGGGTCATGGCGTTCGTGGTCAGCGCAGCCTGCGCCGGTCTCGCCGGCGGCGTGATGGCCATGGTCGTGCGGATCGCAGCACCGAGCGGCTTCCCGCTCACGCTGTCGCTGTCCCTGCTGACCGCGGTGGTTCTGGGCGGCCTCGGCAGCCTTTTCGGCGCCCTCATCGGTGCCGCACTGCTGACGTTCCTGCCGCAGACGATCACCGGTCTCGGACAGAGCCTGGGCCTCGGTGACCTGCAGTCCGCACAGCTCGCCCCGCTCGTCTACGGACTCACTCTCGTGCTCGTCATACTGCTCGCACCAGCGGGCCTGGTCGGCACGATCCGTAACGCCTGGCGACGGCGCCAGAGCCCTGACACAGCACCAATCCACCCACAACAGGAGGCAATGCAATGAGAACATGGACCAAGCAGATGACCCAGATCGCCGCGCTCATCACGGCTGGGGCGCTCGTCGCCGCCTGCGGTGCAGGCGGCCGACCCTCCAGTGGCACCAGCAGCAGCGGCGGCGCTGCCCAAGTGGGCATCACCAAGGACACGGTGACCATCGGCGCCACCTTCCCCCTCACCGGTGTCGCCGCGCCCGGCTACAGCGAGATCCCCACCGGTACCCAGGCCTACTTCGACTACGTCAACGCCAACGGCGGCGTGAACGGACGCAAGATCAAGTACCTCGTCCGCGATGACGGCTACAACCCGACCACCACCAGCGAGGTCACCAATGAGCTGGTGCTCAAGGACCAGGTCTTCGCGATGCTGGGCGCGCTCGGCACTCCGACGCACAGCGCGGTCGTGGACTTCCTCAACAGCGAGAAGGTCCCCGACCTGTTCGTCTCCTCCGGATCCATCCAATGGGGTAACGATCCCAAGGCGAAGCCCTACACCTTCGGCTGGCAGCCCGACTACGAGATCGAGGGCAAGATCATCGGCCAGTGGGTGGCCAAGAACATGCCGGACGCCAAGGTCGGCCTGTTCCTGCAGGACGACGACCTCGGCGTCGACAGCGAGAAGGGCGTGCGCCGCTACATCGACAAACAGATCGTCAAGGTGGCGAAGTACACCTCAGGCAACACCGACGTCGCCCCGCAGATCGCCGCACTGAAGGCCTCAGGCGCCGATCTCGTGCTCGGCTTCAACGTGCCGTCGTACACCGCGCTGAGCCAGCTGGTGGCGATGAAGCTGAGCTACAAGCCGAAGTGGTTCTACGCCAACATCGGCGCCGACCCCGAACTCATCGGCTCCTTGCTGTCCAAGTTCTCCGAGGGTGCGGTCGGCAAGGCGAACCCGCTGGACGGGGTGCTCACCACTGTGTACATCCCGGGTGTCGACGCCACCGACAATGCGTGGGTCCAGCTGTGGCAGAAGGTCTGGGACAAGTACGGCAAGAACGGCCATCTGACCAACTACCGCGTCTACGGAATGTCCGAGGCCTATGCGTTCGTGCAGGCGCTGCAGGCCGCGGGTGAGAACCCGACTCGTGAGGGCATCGTCGACGCCGTGGAGAAGATGGGCGACGTCGCCGGCCCGCCGCTGGCTCCGTTCCGCTACTCGGCCAATGGCCACCTCGGCATCTCCGGCATGCGGGTCGTCGAGCTCAAGGGCCTTGTGGCTAAACCGCTGACACCGGTGCTGGTCACCGACCTCGGTGCTGCGCCGATCAAGGAGGACGACTCGGCGGCGAAGGACAGCCCGCCGGCCAGCGGCATCCCCGAGGTCAAGCCCGCCGGCTGACGGTTGGAACCATCCTGTGCCGGACGGGCCGCCCACCACGGCGGCCCGTCCGGCCCCAGAAACGCATCTCGTCCCAATTGGGAGAACCATGACGACTCTTTCCCTCGCAACGATCCTTGCCGAGCCCGCTCGCAGGACCCCCGACAAGCTCGCCCTCGTACAAGGTGACCGCAGGCTGACCTACGCGCAGCTCTGGGAGGACGCACGGCGATACGGTGCCGCGCTGGCCGGTCACGGGATCGGACCCGGTGACCGGGTCGCCCTCCTCGCACCGAATGTGGCTGACTTCGTCCGCGCCTATTACGGGATCCTCGCGTGCGGCGGCGTCGTCGTTCCTGTGCCGACTCTTCTCATTGCCGAGGAAGCGGCGTACATCGTCGGCCACTCGGGCGCGCAGGCCGTGCTGTATGAAGCCGGCTTCGCCGACGTGGGCACCGGGGCCGCTGAGTCTGTGGGCGTGCCCGCGTGGAGCGTCGAGGACTTCGCCAACGATGTCGAGCCGCTGCGGACGTACGCCGCCCGGCAAGCCGAGGACACGGCGGTCATCTTGTACACCAGTGGTACGACGGGCCGCACCAAGGGCGCACTCCTCACCCACCTGAACCTGGTGATGAACGCGACGGCGAATGCGTTCGACGCCAACCCGTTCATGCGTGACGACGTCGTGATGGGCTGCCTGCCGTTGTTCCACACTTTCGGACAGACCGTCTCAATGAACACCACGTTCCGGGTCGGCGCGACGCTGTTGCTGCAGCCACGTTTCGACGCCGCGAAGGCCATCGAGGTCATGCGCGACGAGGGTGCGACGCTGTTCTTCGGTGTGCCGACGATGTTCGTCCAGCTGCTCGAGGCCTCGTCCCAAGCCACAGCGCTGCCGAAGCTCCGCGACTGCATCTCGGGAGGAGCCTCCCTGCCCGTGGCGGTCCTGGAGCGGTTCGAGAAGACGTTCGGCACCACGATCTTCGAGGGCTACGGCCTGTCGGAGACCTCCCCGACGGCCACGGTGAACCAGCACTGGTTCGGGACCAAGGCCGGCACCGTGGGCCACGCGATCTGGGGCGTGGAGGTCGAGATCGCCGATGAGACCCTCGACGGCCGGATCGAGCTGCTCCCCGATGGCCGGCTCGGCGAGATCGTGATCCGTGGCCACAACGTGTTCGCCGGTTACCTCGACAACCCGGAGGCGACCGCGCAGGCGATCGTCGACGGCTGGTTTCGCACCGGTGACATCGGGCAGAAGGACGCCGACGGGTTCATCACCATCGTGGACCGGAAGAAGGACCTGATCATCCGGGGTGGTTTCAACGTCTACCCGCGTGAGGTCGAGGAGGTCCTGATGCGGCACCCGGCGATCGCGCAGGTGGCGGTGATCGGCATACCGGATGAGCAACGCGGTGAGGAGGTGTGCGCCGTGGTCATCCCGAACGAAGGGGAGATCCTCGACGTTGAGGCTCTCGTCGAGTGGGCGCGCGAGCGGCTGGGCCGGCACAAGTACCCGCGTCGCATCGAGGTGCTTGATGCCCTTCCCATGGGGCCGAGTCACAAGGTACTCAAACGCGAGCTGCGTGCGCAGTTCGCCAACAACAAGGAGGCGTGAGGTCATGGACCTGAACCTGTCCGAGGAAGAGCGCGAGGTCCGCGAGTGGGTCCG
>DASRVZ010000218.1:0-20069 GCA_035654835.1 Dermatophilaceae bacterium
CCACTAGTAGGCCGTCGCTTCTAAAGGGCTGGGTATAGGTGCCGGAGTTTGATGCGGGCGTTGCTGGTGGTGAACCTCCAGTCGACTTGGCGCTCGTCGGCGTTCGTGGCGCGGGCCCAGGCGGCGAGCTCCTCGTTGAGGACCTCGAGTTCGGGAATGCGCCGGCCGAGGCATTGCTTGGTCAGGCAGGACAGCTCGATCTCGGCGATGTTGAGCCAGGATCCGTGCTTGGGGGTGTGGTGGATCTCCAACCTGCCGGCCAGTGCGTAGGCCTTCTGCGGTGGGAATGCCTGATAGAGGGAGGCGATCGAGTGGGTGTTGAGGTTGTCCATGACCAGGACGACCTTGTCCGCGTCGGGGTACTGGACGCTCAGGAGATGTTCGACGCCGTGGGCCCAGTCGATTCGGGTGCGGGTGGACTCGGCGTAGGCGCGGCGCCAACCGCGTAGGGGTTCGGCCCACACAAAGATCGAGCAGGTGCCGCAGCGGATGTACTCGGAGTCCTGCCGGGCCACCTGCCCGGGCGCGGTCGGCGTGCCAGCTCTGGCGTCGGCGAGCAGTTGGAGTGGTTTCTCGTCCATGACCACGACAGGGTAGGCCGGATCGTAGGGGCGGGCGTAGACGCCCAGCACGTCCTCCATCGCTGCCACGAATGCCGCGTTCTGCTTTGGCGGGATCGTCCAGCACGCCTTCAGGTGAGGCTTAAGCGCCCCCTTTTTAGGACCCGCCCGATCGTAGAGTGGTCCATCGGCGGTATCCCCTCGGTCAGGGCCACCTGTCTCTCCAGCAACCGCAGCGTCCACCGCTGACGTCCCGCCGGCGGTTGGCTGCACGCCAACGCGATCACCCGGGCTTCCACGTCCCCGGTCACTTTCGGCTCCACCGGAGGCGTGGCCCGCTTCTTGCGCGTGATCACCTCCTCGACCCGCCCGGCATGTGTCGTGAACGCCTTCGCGACCAGATACACCGTGCTCTGCGACGTGCCGACCCGGTCGGCCACCACGCGGCGATCGGGCGCCGGCCCCTGCGTCTCGTCCAGGGCCAGCAACACCCTGGCCCGGGTGATCATCCGGGCAGGATGCCGCCCAGACGAGACCACCTTGGTCAGCTTCGCACGATCCCCAGCACTCAAGGTGACCGTGAACTCCTTCGGACGAGGCACGCCATCAACTCCTTCTGGTCGAGTATCAACCAGAACAGCCGACCACACATACCAATCAAATTAGAGGCGACACGCTACTAGATACCTCGGACAAATACCGATGGTCGGCGACCTGCCATCCAGGTGGGACTCGATTGCTGCGCAGCCTCCGACCGCGACTTCGACTTGCTGTCCACCATTGACATACTGATGATCCCCGCGCACCGCGGTTATCCTTGGCTTATCCACAGGCTTACTTATTGTGGCAACAGCGACGAGTATCTGGGCGTGCTTGGCAACAGGGAGGGCACCACGACGACCCCGTTGGACATGGTCATCCTCATCGATCACGATCAGTTCGATCTGGTCATGGAGGATATTGACTGCGTCCCGTCGCTGGGCTGCGACTCGGTGGCTGTGCGCCGGCAGATGGCCGGCCGTCGCCTCGCCAAGGTTGCCCGCAGCGGCGAACACGGCGAAGTCGACCCGAGCCTCGCCTGCGGGACCTGGCCGGAGGCGCGTTGACCATGCGCGTGCTCGTGGTCAACGCCGGATCCTCGAGCCTGAAGCTCCGCCTGCTCGACGACCACGACCACATCGAGCGCAGCGCAGACCTGCCCGCCGGATCCGACGGATTCGACATCGCGTCCCTGCCCGAGGTCTTGCATGGCTGGGGTGAGCCCGACGTGGTCGGTCATCGCATCGTTCACGGCGGGATGATCTTCAAGGGCCCGGTCCGAATCAACGACACTGTGCGCAAGCAGCTGCAGGAGCTGACCGACCTGGCCCCGCTGCACCAGCCCAAGTCTCTTGCCGCGCTCGACGCGGTCATCGCACAGCTGCCCGATGTTCCCGCCGTCGCCAGCTTCGACACCGCCTTCCACGCCACCATCCCTGCCCCCGCGGCGACTTATGCGGTGCCGCGCGAGTGGCAGCAGCGTTACCAGATCCGACGCTATGGGTTCCACGGGTTGTCGCACGCATACTGCTCCCAGCACGCCGCACAGCTGCTGGACCGCCCACTGACGGGTCTGCGGGTCATTACCTGCCACCTCGGCGCCGGCGCCTCACTCGCGGCTGTGCTCAATGGTCAAAGCGTCGACACCACGATGGGCTTCACCCCGCTGGAAGGCCTGGTCATGGCGACACGTTCCGGCACCGTCGATCCCGGGCTGGTGCTCTGGCTCGAGGAACATGAGCACCTGAAGCCGCACGAGGTCGCGAACGCATTGGAGAAGCGTTCCGGGCTCACCGCCCTGGCAGGCACCGGCGATATGCGGGAGATCGAGGCTGCCGCAGATCGCGGTGACCCGGATGCGGTTCTCGCTATTGAGGTCTACATCCACCGACTTGCCGGCGGCATCGCGACCATGAGCGTTGCAACTGGAGGGGTGGACGTGCTGGCGTTCACCGGAGGCGTGGGCGAACACTCATCCAGGGTGCGAGCCCGCGCAGTCGAACGGCTGGGCTTCCTCGGCCTCGCCATCGACACCAGCCGCAACGACACCGTCCATGGCGACGGCGACATAACCGCTGCCGCAGCGACCGGGCAAACCGTGGTGGTCACCGCCCGAGAAGACCTACAGATCGCCGGCGAGGCGCGTCTGGTGCATGGCACCCCATAACTGCGGCAATCGTGTCGCCGCAGGTGGCGCGCCCGGCCAGGTACGGCTCGATCCCCCCGTGCGGGTTCACCCCGACCCCGGCCCACAGGTGCCGGGCACCATCACCACCGAGGACCACACTGACGTGGTCCTGCCTCACACCAAAGCCCATCGCAGGAGGGGATGGCTTGCGAAGACCACCTGCGTGGCGGCCGAGGGCAGTCTCTGATCACCGGGTGTCGTTCCTTGGTGGCTTGTAGGCCGAAAGCGGCCGGCGGAACAGCGCTTCAGCGCCCGCCGTTCCCGGCATGTCCCCGCGGACCAGCGCCCTTGGGAAGACGGTTTCTGAAATGAACCGGGAGCTCGCCGGGTGTTGTCGAGGTTGTCCTGGAACCTGGGCAGAGCGCTTCTGTGAACACCTTCTGAAGATCGTCCGGACCAGCCGGACGTCGCGCGGCCCACCGGGGCGGCGAGCCCCGATCTTGACGAGATCTTCATGGTTTCAACGTCGAGGCGACATGATCGCGACCCTACCGTGGGGTATACGGATTCGGTGTTGAACGTGACTGTTCCTGGTCGAGGGCACTGTGTCAGTTGATGTGCGTCGAGAGGTGTCACGATGAGTACAGCGATGTACGCGGTCGAAGGAATGATGTGCGAGTCCTGCATGGCCGCGGTACTTGAGAATGTCCATGCGCTTTCGGGTGTGACGGTAGTGGCCATGGACCTCGTCGCGGGTGGTCAGTCGCCGCTGATCGTGACGAGCGGGACCAAGTTGGGGGCCGACGCGGTACGCGACGCCATCGAGCTTGTCAGCTTCGGCGTTGTGCGTCCGAAAGACGCAGAGGTGGACACTTGCGGGAACAGCCCGGCTGACGCGGCAGGCAATATCCGTCCGGATCGTGAAGCAACCTGTCTTGTATAGGAGGCTTGAGGTCATGAACGTCAGCGACGTAGCGACAGTGCTGGTCCACTCCGAGTCCACGCTGCAGCTGGCCATCGCCTCGGCCGGCCGACGGGGACCTTCAAGGCGAGAGCAGTGAGACAGGAAGCGAGGTCGGCGCTGTCATGGGTGTGGGTGCCAGGGACGCTCTTGGCGGCCTTCGCCCTCACCTGCGCCCAGGCGTCGCTGGTCCGACGGCGCTATGACAACCTGCCGCCCGGGGTGTCAGCGGTAGACGTGACCGTGGAGCCAACTGGCCGGTGCTCCGGTGGCCTGCCGCCGGTGGAGCTGGCCGCGTTCGGCGACTCCGCCGTGGCCGGGGTAGGAGTCGAGCAGGCGAAGGACTCCCTGCTGGTTCAGCTGGCGCAGCGAGTCGCCGACGGCCTCGCTCGCCGGGTGCACGTCGTGGGGTACCGCCGTTCGGGAGCCCGCACGGCCGACGTCCTGGCCGCCCAGATCCCACTGGCTCGGGGCGGCCCTGACGTCTCTGTGCTGCTGGTCGGCACCAACGACGTCACCCACGTCACTCCGTTGCGCCGGCTTGCCCGCGGATCGGATGCCCTGTTGGACGCCCTTCTCAACCTGGGAGGCCCCGTGGTGATGTCTGGCCTACCGGAGTTCCGTGCGTTGACGGCGGTGCCGCATCCGCTGCGAGAGGCTGCCATCGCTTACGGGGCGTTGGTCAGGGGGGTTCAGCGCCGGCGAGCGCTGATCCGCCCGGGAGTGCACCTGGTCGACGTCCGGGGCGCGGTGGGCGCCGAGTTCGTCAGTGAGCCCGCCACGATGAGCGCCGACTCGTTTCACCCGTCGGCGGCCGGCTATGCGCGGATCGCCGACGCCATGGCACCGACCGTAATCGCGGTGCTCAGGGCACGAACAGCCCACCAGGAGGAGTAGTCATGACTCATCGGCCGCTCGACTGCCGCCACGTCGACACGAGCACCGCGACGCCTGGCATCGGCCCGGCGAGTCTCGCTTCCACGACGGCGGTCGCCGTCTCTGACAGTTCTCTGCGATGAAAGGCCGTTGGCCATGACACACATGTTGGGCGTGGAGTCCGAGGTCGGGCAGCTACGGCAAGCGATCGTGCACGGTCCCGGTCTGGAACTGACAGGGCTGAAGCCGAGCAACTGTGACGCGCTGCTGTTCGACGACGTGCTGTGGGTCGACAAGGCCCGTGAAGAACACGACATCTTCGCCCAGGTCCTCACGACCTGGGAACCAGGACTGGGCATGTGCGGCCCGTTCGTCGCCACGGCCGACGGCACCTATATCGGGCCTGAGGATGACGCTCAGGCCTTGCTGTCTCGCGCCGTGGATGCTGCCTACGGCCGTGACCGCTCACCGAACGTGACCCTGTCGGCACGCCAGGGCGACGCGGCCCACATCCTGACTGAAGAAGGCACGACCGCGCAGCTGCTCGTGGACGGTAGCCGGGGTCTGGGCGAGGTCGCCGGGCTGCTCCTCGGCTCGGTCAGCGCGAACTGCGCCGAGAAGGCCCAATGCCCGGTGCTGATCATGCACGCACCCGATCCCTCGCGATCGGGCACCCCCCTGCCCGCCCCTCACCAACAGGTCTCCTGCTGGTCCGCTGCGTCACCGGAGGCTGACATGCGCATCGTGGTCGCACGGGGCGGCAACGCCCTCTTACAGCGCGGCGACAAGCCCGACGCCGGCGTCCAACTTGTCCACGTGCGCGCGGCCGCGAAAGCCCTGGCACCCATCGCAAACGAGCACGACCTGCTCATCTGCCACGGCAACGGCCCACAGGTCGGCATGCTCGTGTTGGAAAGCGCATCGGATACCACCCTGACTCACTCGTATCCGCTGGATGATCTGGTCGCGCAGACCCAAGGCATGATCGGCTACTGGCTGATCCAGTCGCTACGCAACACCGGCGTGGGCAAGCCGATCCTGAGCCTCATCACCCAGACCCAGGTCGACCCGGCCGACCCCGCGTTCGCTGCACCGAGCAAGTTCGTCGGACCCGGCTACTCCCACGACCAGGCGCAGAAACTGGCGAACCAGCACGGCTGGAACGTCGCGGCCGACGGCGAACGCTGGCGGCAAGTGGTCGCCTCACCCCAGCCGCAGCGGGTCGTCGAGCAAGCCACCATCACCGGCCTGTTGGACACCGGAGCGGTGGTGATCTGCGGCGGCGGCGGAGGAGCAGCGGTCACCGAGGACAGCGCAGGGCAGCTGGCCGGAGTGGAAGCCGTGGTGGACAAGGACTATGTGGCCGCGATGCTGGGTATCGCGGTCGGCACCGACCGGCTGCTCGTCCTTACCGACGTCCCCGCGGTGATGACCGATTTCGGGACACTGAACGCCACACCGCTGAAGAACGTGAGTCTGGCCGAACTGGCCGGCATGTCGTTCCCCGCCGGGTCGATGGCACCCAAGATCGAAGGTTGCCGCCGCTTCGTGGCCGCCACCGGCCACCCAGCCACCATCGGCTCGCTGACCGACGCCGTAGCCCTGCTGGCGGGGACGGTCGGAACCACAATCGCCGACGGGAACCAACCCCTCGCGACCCCATTGCAGGAACCACACACGACCAGAGCGAGGAAATCCGCATGACAATCACCCAGACCCTGGAGCCGGAACTGCTGCACCGGATGGACGCGTACTGGCGGGCAGCGAACTACCTCTCGGTCGGCCAGATCTACCTCTATGACAACCCACTGTTGAAGCGGCCGCTGGCGCTCGCGGATGTGAAACCGCTGGTCGTGGGCCATTGGGGCACCACGCCAGGACAGAACTTCATCTACGTGCACCTGAACCGGGCCATCAAGAAGTACGACCTGGACATGTTCTACATCGCCGGTCCCGGCCACGGCGGCCCGGCCCTGGTCGCCAACACCTACCTCGAGGGCACCTACAGCGAGATCTACCCCGACGTCAGCCAAGACGAGGCCGGGTTGACGAAGCTGTTCACCCAGTTCTCCTTCCCGGGCGGGATCTCCAGCCATGTGGCCCCGACCACCCCCGGGTCGATCCACGAAGGAGGGGAACTCGGATACTCACTGAGCCACGCGTTCGGCGCCGCATTCGACAACCCCGGCCTGATCGTGGCCTGTGTCATCGGCGACGGCGAAGCCGAGACCGGACCGCTGGCCACCGCCTGGCAGTCCACCAAGTTCCTCAGCCCGATCGGTGACGGCGCGGTGTTGCCGATCCTGCATCTGAACGGCTACAAGATCAGCAGCCCGACCGTGCTGGCCCGCATCGAGCACGAGGAGCTGGACCAGTTCCTGCGCGGCTGCGGCTGGGCACCCCGCTACGTCGAGGGCGATGACCCCGAGACGATGCACGAGCTGATGGCCACCGTCCTGGACGAGACCATCGAGGCCATCCACACCATCCAGACCCAGGCGCGCTCTGCCGGCGAAACGATGAGGCCACGGTGGCCGATGATCGTGCTGCACTCACCCAAGGGCTGGACCGGCCCGAAGACGGTCGACGGCCTGCAGATAGAGGGCACCTTCCGCGCCCACCAGGTACCCCTGCTGGTGGACGAAGCCCATCCCGGCCACGTCGAGCAGTTGGACGACTGGATGCGCAGCTACAAACCCGACGGGCTCTTCGACGACGCCGGGCGGCTCCGCCCAGAGCTAGCCGAGCTCGCGCCGCAGGGTGAGCGGCGGATGGGCGCCAACCCGCACACCAACGGCGGCCTGTTGCTGCGCGATCTTGCGATGCCCGACTTCCGCGCGCACGCCGTAGAGGTTCCCGCCCCCGGCGCCGTCGCGGCGCACGACACCCTGGTGCTCGGTGAGTTCCTGCGCGATGTCGTCACCCTCAACGCCGAGCAGCGCAACTTCCGGATCTTCGGCCCGGACGAGACGCTGTCGAACCTGCTCGGCGCGGTCTTCGAGGTCACCGACCGGCAGTGGGACGCCCGCACCATCGACGGCGACGAGTTCCTGGCCCCGGCCGGTCGGGTGCTGGACTCGATGCTGTCCGAGCACCAGTGCCAGGGCTGGCTCGAGGGGTACCTGCTCACCGGCCGGCACGGGCTGTTCAACTGCTACGAGGCGTTCATCCACATCGTCGACTCGATGTTCAACCAGCACGCCAAATGGCTCAAGGTCACCAAGGCGCTGCCCTGGCGGCGCGACATCGCCTCGCTGAACTACGTGCTCGCCTCCCACGTCTGGCAGCAGGACCACAACGGGTTCACCCACCAAGACCCGGGCTTCCTCGACCACGTCGTGAACAAGAAAGCCGACATCGTCCGCCTCTACCTGCCGCCGGATGCCAACTGCCTGCTCTCGGTCGCCGATCACTGCCTGCGCAGCCGCCACTACGTCAACGTGATCGTCGCCGGCAAGCACGCCATGCCGCAATGGCTGACCATGGCCGAAGCGGAGGTGCATTGCACCGAAGGCATCGGGATCTGGGAATGGGCCGGCAACGACCGCGGCACCGAACCCGACGCCGTGCTCGCCTGCTGCGGCGACACCCCCACCCTCGAGGTGCTGGCCGCGGTGTCGATCCTGCGGGAGAACCTGCCCGAGCTCAAGATCCGGGTCGTCAACGTCGTGGACCTGATGAAGCTGCAGTCAGCCAGCGAGCACCCGCACGGGCTGTCCGACGGCGACTACGACGCCCTGTTCACCCGCGACAAGCACATCATCTTCGCCTTCCACGGCTACCCGACCCTGATCCACCGCCTCACCTACCGGCGCACCAACCGCAACCTGCACGTGCGCGGCTTCACCGAGGAAGGCACCATCACCACACCTTTCGACCTGCGCGTGCAGAACCGGCTGGACCGGTTCCACCTCGTCCAAGACGTCATCGAACGGCTGCCGCAGCTCGGTGCCACCGGTGACTACCTGAAGCAGACGATGGCCGACAAGCTCGTCGAACACAACCTTTACATCAACCAGCACGGCCAGGACCTGCCCGAGATCCGCAACTGGACTTGGGACCCGCCGCAATGACCGCGCCGAGCGTTCTCGTGCCTACGCGCCTGAACTCGCTGGTGGACACCGCGCAGGCGCTGCTCGCCGGCGACAAAGGCCTGCTCGCGATCGATGAATCCATCCCCACCTGCAACAGCCGATTCGCCCGGCTCGGGATCACCCAGGACGAACAGACCCGCCGCGCCTATCGGGAACTGATCGTGACCACCCCCGGTCTCGCAGAGTGCATCAGCGGGGTGATCCTCTCCGACGAGACAATCCGCCAACACACCACCGACGGTGTTCCGTTCCTTACCGTCCTCGCCGCGGCCGGGCTCATTCCCGGGATCAAGGTCGACCTTGGCGCGACGCCGCTGGCCGCTCACCCCGGGGAGAGGGTGACCGAGGGGCTGGACGGACTCCGCGAACGGCTCGCCGAGTATGCGGCGTTGGGTGCCCGGTTCGCGAAATGGCGGGCCGTCTTCAGCATCGGTGACGTAACGCCCAGCCTGGCCTGCGTCGAAGCGAACGCGCACGCGTTGGCGCGCTACGCGGCGCTGTGCCAGGAGGCCGGCCTGGTGCCCATCGTCGAACCGGAGGTACTGATGACCGGCGACCACACCCTGTCTCGCAGCGGCCAGACCACCGAGGCGGTGCTGCGTGAGGTCTTCGTGCAACTGCACACCCAGGGAGTCGCGCTGGAAGGCATGCTCCTCAAACCCAACATGATCCTCGCCGGGTCGACCTACCCGAACCAGGAATCGGCCCAGACCGTCGCCGACGCGACGATCACCTGCCTACGGCGGGCCGTTCCCGCTGCGGTCGCCGGGATCGCGTTCCTGTCCGGCGGCCAGTCCGGTGACCTCGCCTCCTCCCGCCTGAACGCCATCAACACCGACCACAGCCTGCTGCCGTGGCCGGTGGCGTTCTCCTTCGGCCGAGCGATTCAACAGCCCGCCCTGACGATCTGGGACGGACATGACGCCAACAGGGCTCGCGCGCAACGCGCTCTGCTCCAGCGATCCACATCGAATCAGGACGCCCGCCGCGGCGAGTACACCCCATCAGCATCAACGGCTCACGCGTGACGATCACCGACCACCGACACCCGACCCGCGCCGTTATCCACTTCGAGCAGGCAGACACATCATGAGCCCTGACCCCACCAAGTCCACGCCGACGGACTCCTCGACGTCCACGCCTGACCCGAAACACGACCTGAAGTCGCTGCCGATGGCCGAGGTCCAAAAGCAACTCGGGAGCTCGCCGGATGGGCTGAGCCAGGCCGAGGCGACCAAGCGGCTGACGCAGAACGGCCCGAATGAGATCGCCGAACACAAGACGAACCCGCTGCTGAAGTTCCTGTCCTACTTCTGGGGACCGATCCCGTGGATGATTGAGGTCGCGGTGGTCCTGTCCGGCGCGGTCGGGCACTGGCCCGATTTCTTCATCATCCTGATCCTGCTGCTGGCCAACGCCGTGGTCGGTTACACCGAGGAACGCCAAGCCGGCAACGCCATCGACGCGCTGAAAGCCAAGCTCGCCATCAACGCCCGCGCCAAACGTGACGGCGAATGGGTCACCCCCGCCGCACGAGAACTCGTGCCTGGCGACGTGATCCGGCTGCGGCTGGGTGACATCGTCCCCGCCGACGCCCGGCTGCTGGACGGCGACGAGATCGAGGTCGACCAGTCCGCGCTGACCGGCGAGTCGCTGCCCGCGACCTGCGCGCCCGGCGATCCGGTGTACTCGGGATCGATCATCCGCCGCGGCGAGATCGGCGCCCTGGTCTACGCCACCGGCACCCACACCTACTTCGGCAAGACCGCCGAACTGGTGCAGGACGCGCACACCGTCAGCCACTTCCAGAAAGCCGTCCTCAAGATCGGCAACTACCTCATTATCCTCGCGGCAGTGTTCGTCGCGGTGATCGTGCTCGTCTCGCTGCTACGCGGCGACGCGGTCCTGACCACGTTGCAGTTCGCTCTCGTGCTGACCGTCGCGGCGATCCCGGTCGCGATGCCGACCGTGCTGTCGGTGACGATGGCGGTCGGCGCCCGACTGCTGGCCAAGAAGAAGGCCATCGTCAGCCGGCTGGTCGCCATCGAGGAACTCGCCGGAGTCGACATCCTGTGCGCGGACAAGACCGGCACCCTGACCCAGAACTCGCTGACGCTGGGCGACCCCTTCAGCGTTGCGGACATCACCGCCACGGACGTGATCCTGGCCGGCGCGCTGGCCTCCCGCGCCGACAACGACGACCCCATCGACCTCGCCGTCCTGGGCGGGCTGAGCGACGCGAAGGATCTGCACGACTACACGGTGACGCACTTCGAGCCGTTCAACCCGGTCGACAAACGCACCGAGGCGACCGTCACCGGCGCCGACGGAACGACGTTCAAGGTCAGCAAGGGCGCCCCGCAGGTCATCCTCGCCCTCGCCGCCGACAACGCCGCGACACTCACACCGGCCGTCGAGGCCGCCGTGAACGACTTCGCCGACCGCGGCTTCCGATCCCTGGGCGTCGCCCGGGCCGAGGGGAATAGCGGTTGGCGATTCCTGGGCGTGCTTCCGCTGTTCGACCCGCCCCGCGAGGACGCGAAGACGACGATCGCCACCGCCAGCGCGATGGGCGTGAGCGTGAAAATGGTCACCGGCGACGCCATCGCCATCGCCAAGGAGACCGCCGCCAAAGTCGGGCTCGGCACCAACATCCTCGACGCCGCCGGCCTGGGGGACGTGAAGAAGAAAGAAACCACCGCGGTCGCCAAGTCGATCGAGACCGCCGACGGGTTCGCCCAAGTCTTCCCCGAGCACAAGTACCACATCATCGACGTCCTGCAGCAGCGCGGCCACATCGTCGGCATGACCGGCGACGGCGTCAACGACGCCCCCGCCCTGAAGAAGGCCGACTGCGGCATCGCCGTCTCCGGCGCCACCGACGCCGCCCGCGCCGCCGCCGCGATCGTGCTCCTCACCCCCGGGCTAGCGGTGATCATCGACGCGATCAAGGAAAGCCGCAAGATCTTCCAGCGGATGAACAGCTACGCGATCTACCGGATCGCAGAAACACTGCGGGTGCTGCTCTTCGTGACGCTGGCGATTCTCGCCTTCAACTTCTTCCCCGTCACCGCGATCATGATCGTGATGCTGGCGCTGCTCAACGACGGCGCGATCCTGTCCATCGCCTACGACAACGTCCACTACAAGATGCAACCCGAAGCCTGGAACATGCGTGTGGTGTTGGGCATCGCGACCGTGCTGGGTGTCGTCGGACCGATCGCCGCGTTCGGCCTGTTCTACCTCGGCGACCGAGTCTTCGACCTCGGCCACCCCCGGCTGCAGACCATGATGTACCTGATGCTGTCCGTCGCCGGGCACCTGACCATCTTCCTGACCCGCACCCGCGGCCCGTTCTGGTCCATCCGCCCAGCCCGCATCCTGCTGCTCGCCGTCCTCGGCACCCAGGCCATCGCGACCCTCATCGCCGTCTACGGACTGTTCATGACCCCCCTGGGCTGGGGCTGGGCCGGCTTCGTCTGGGGCTACGCCATCATCTGGGCCCTCGCCAGCGACCGCATCAAACTGCTCGCCTACCGCATCCTCGACCCCGGCTCCTCCGCGGCGAAGGTCGCTGTCACGATGAATTCCACCGCCTTCTACACCGACACCGATCCACGCGACCCCGTGTTCCACGACAACACCGACTGCCCCTACGGCCTCGAGATCAAGAACCACCACAACGACCGCCCGGGCACTGACCACCGCCGCCGATGCGACTGGTGCGCTCAGCACGATCAGCCGGTGGCGGGGTCCAACGCTGACCGCCGACGATGACCGTCGAACGCGCCGACTGCCTGACAATCAAGGACGCTGACCCTTCGTGAAGATCACCACCATCGTGTGCGGTGGCGAACTGATGCATCATCCGCTGTGCTGCGCGTTCCAGCGCGGATCCGCGTACTGGCGCGCCGGACCGACCGCCGTGGGCCAAAGGTGAGGCTGATCATCGTCCGCCATGGTGAAACCGACTGGACGCTGGCTGGTCGGTACACCGGAGCCACTGACGTGCTCTTGACGGCCTCCGGTCGACGCGAAGCTGCCTCGCTACCACCGCTTCTCGAACACCTTCTGGGCGGTCAGAGCCCGGTGGTGGTGTCCAGCCCCCGGCAGCGCGCCACCGAGACAGCTGCCCTCGCGCTACCCCAACGCGACCTGATCATCGACCCGCTCGTCGCGGAATACGACTACGGCGACTACGAAGGCCTGACCGGCGAACAGATCCGCCGACGAGCGCCCGGCTGGGACATCTGGCGCGACGGATGCCCCCATGGTGAGTCGACCGCCGACGTCGGCGCGCGAGCCGACGCGTTTCTGCGCACGACGGTGGAAAACTGCGCAGGGCCCCTCATCGTCCTCACCCACGGGCACTTCTCCCGAATCCTCGCCGCGCGAGCCCTCGGAATCGCTGCTGAATATGGGCGATTGTTCGCCAGCGTCCCCGCCTCGGTCTCGCTGATCGAAGATCACCACGGTGAACGGTGCCTCGGGCTATGGAACGTGGACGCCGCCCTGCTCGCGCCCCCGCCGATCGAATGCCACATCCGAACGGGGACGGGCAGGTAGCCGCGCCGCTGCTCCCGGCCGGCGGCCCGTTGTCATGACGACGCGACACAAGCTCTTTGCGACCTGGAAGAACCGCGTAAGCCTGGCGCAGTCCGTAACGCTCGCGCGGCCGTGCAGGCCGCTGTCAGGACTGAGGGTCTGTTCGAGCTGTCGGTGTGTCCGTCGATGACCGCGCTGGCATCGGTGGCCCAGGCAACAGTCGACAAGGTGGCGGTCACCGCCCAAAACATGGGCTGGGACGACACGCACAGTCTCACCGGCGAAACGTCGACTAGCGATCTGAGCGACATCGGATGCCGGTACGTGATACTGGGCCACTTCGAGCGGCGCCTGTACCTCGGCGAAACCAACGACATGATCGCGCGGAAATACAGACGGCGTTCACCCACCAGCTCACGCCGATCCTGTGCGTCGGTGACACCCTCGAGCAACACCACGCCGGCCGGTCCGAAGAAGCCGTACAGGCGCAGCTGGCGGTACTGCTGCGCGACTATCACCGGACCGGCGGCCCGTTTCTCATCGCCTACGAGCCGGCCTGGGCGATCAGCACAAGTAGCGAACCTCGCGAATGCAAACCAGACGAAGCGGGAGACCGGCATAGCTTCATCCGCTCCGTCATCGCCACCGAACTCGGGGAAAACGTCGCGGCCGACACAACCCTGCTCTTTGGCGGCAGCGTCACCGCCGGCAACGCCGACGCCTATTTCACCCGCACCGATATCGACGGCGGCCTGGTCGGCGCCGCAAGCCAAGAGCTGACCTCATTCCAGGCCCTGATCGAGGCCAGCGTCACCACCTACGGCCAGCCGCGGCCAGGCGCGGGGCACAAAATCGACGATCGATCGACACCCTCGATAACCTCGCGCCACACGGCGCCACGGCGCGGCGGCGCCGCGGCGTCACGAAGGGATAGCCCGTGACAACAGAAACGGCACTGTTCCGCGTCGAAGCCGGAGGACAGGTAGACCTGACCGATCTGCCCACCGCGGTGGAACCCCTGTACACGTCTCACAAGAACTACAAGAAGCGGTTGAAGAAACACGTCAAGAAGCTGAGCGCGCTGCAGCGGCTGCACTACGCCTCCGACCACTGGTCGTTGCTGGTGATCTTTCAAAGCATGGACGCCGCAGGCAAGGACGGTGCGATCCGCCACGTCATGTCCGGGGTCACCCCGCAAGGCTGCCAGGTGTTCAGCTTCAAACAACCCACCGACGAGGAACTCGGGCACGACTTTCTCTGGCGGACCAGCCGCTGCCTGCACGAACGCGGCCGGATAGGTATCTTCAACCGCTCCTACTACGAGGACGTCCTCATCGCCCGCGTGCACCCCGAAATGCTGCACGGACATGGACTGCCCGAGGAGTTGATCGACAACGAGACGATCTGGGAACAGCGCTACCGCTCCATCGACGACCTCGAAAAGCATCTGCACCGCAACGGAACCCAGATCGTCAAGATCTTCCTGCACCTGTCCAAAGACGAACAGGCCAAACGGTTCCGGGCCCGCATCGACGCACCGGACAAGAACTGGAAGTTCAGTCACGCCGACCTCCACGAACGGGCCTACTGGGACACCTACATGACCGTCTACGGCGACTGCCTGAGCGCCACCAGTTCCGAACACGCCCCGTGGTACGTCGTACCCGCCGACGACAAACACAACGCCCGACTGATCGTCTCCCAGATCCTCCTCGACACGTTGTCCGACCTCGAGATGGCCTACCCCAAGACGACCGACAAACGCCACCAGGAACTGGAGTCATTCCGCAACCAACTCTGACCAGCGGGCCTGCGTCGCGTCACCGAGGATCGGGCAACCCAGCGGGCCGGCTGCCTCCAACTGGTAGGGCGTGGAGGGTCATCGCGTGGCCAGGTCTCCGGTGATACGCAGATGAGCGGCGCATCGGCCCCCGGGCCGGGCTCACGTTCTTCACGAGGCGGCCCGGTGAGGCTGGGGCGCCCGGCCCCGCGGCTGGGTCGGCGCCGCGCAGATCGGCGCGCTCAGGGTGGGGGAGCTGATCGGGCTGCCGGCGGACACCACCAGGGGCTGCCCGTCGTGCAGCAACGGCAGCGGTTGCCCGTCCAGGACCCGGTACGTCGTCGTCGTCGGGGTGATCTCGACGTTCAGCCGGCTGTTCTGTACGCAGATTGTGAGGGCCAGCCGGGTAATGCCCGCCGGCAGCCGCGGGCAGAAGGCGACGTTGCCGTCGCTTTCGCGCAGACCCGCGAAACCCGACACGAGGGCGATCCAGGTCCCGGCCAAGGACGCAACATGCAGGCCATCGCGGGTGTTGTGCTCACGATCGTCCAGGTCCATCAGCGCGGCCTCGGTCAGATAGTCGTACGCGAGGTCCAGGTGGCCGGTCTCGGCAGCCAACACCGCCTGAGTACACGCCGACAGCGAGGAATCCCGCACCGTCAGCGCTTCGTAGTAGGCGAAGTTGCGGGCCTTCTCAGCTGTAGTAAATGCGGCCCCGCGCAGATGCATCGCCAGCACCAGGTCGGCTTGCTTGACGACCTGTTTGCGGTAGAGGTTGAAGTACGGGAAATGCAACAACAATGGATACTGATTGTCGCTGGTGGCGTCGAAGTCCCAGATCTCATGGCTGGTGAATCCCTCGGCCTGGCTGTGGACCCCGAGCGCCCCGTCAAAAGGCACGACCATTGCCATGGCCGCGTCGCGCCACGCGCCGATCTCTTCCGCCGTGATGCCCAGGTCCAGGGCCCGGTCGGGGTGGCGTTGCGCGGCGTCGGCCGCCGAGACGAGATTGTGCTGGGCCATGAGGTTTGTGTAGACGTTGTTGTCCGCGATGGCCGAGTACTCATCGGGACCGGTCACCCCATCGATCCGAAATCGTCCCGCAGGATCATGGTGACCCAGCGAGCACCACAACCGGGCTGTCTGAGCCAGCAGCTCCACGCCGATGTCGCGTTCGAATGCCTCGTCGCCGGTGACGCTGATGTAGCGGACCACCGCGTCAGCAATATCCGCCCCGACATGGAACGCGGCGGTGCCGGCGGGCCAGTACCCCGAGCACTCATGGCCGGCGATCGTGCGCCACGGGAACACCGCCCCCTTCAGCCCCAGCTGCGCGGCGCGAGCCCGTGCTTTCGGCAGGATCGAGTACCGCCAACGAAGCGCGTCGGCCGCGGCCCGCGGCGCGGTGTAGGTGAGCACCGGCAGCACGAACGTCTCGGTGTCCCAGAACGCGTGCCCGTCGTAGCCCGGCCCGGTCAGCCCCTTCGCCGCGATGGCCCGCCCCTCCGCCCGGGCGCCGGCCTGCAGGACGTGGAACAACGCGAACCGCACCGCCTGCTGCACCCGCTCATCACCCTCGACCTCGACATCAGCGCATTCCCAAAACTCGTCCAAATACGCGCCGTGTTCGGCGACCAATCCCTCCCAACCCGTCTGAACGGCCACGGTCAGCGCGGCCGCCACCTGATCGGCGACCGCGGGCTGCGAGCGAACCGCGGACCAGCCGTAGGCGACGAACTTGACCAGCCGCAGCCGCTGCCCGGGCTCCAGCATCGCCGTGATCGTGACCCGACCCAGATCGGGGAAGCTCTCACTCGACACCAGCATCGACGGCGGCGCGTCGACGTGATGCTCCATCGCCGCACCGACCCGCAAGCCGCTGACCGCGGTGCGATGCAGCAGCGACGCACCCGTCCCGTCGCAGGCGTGGTCCTCGGACACCAGAGGTGCCAGCAACACGGCCGCTTCCCGCGGGTCACCACCAGAAGGCGGCAACGTCTCGTTGGCCACCAGCTCCGACTGCAGCACCACCCGTACCGCGGTATCCAGTGCCTCGACCTCGTAGCAAATCGCGGCCACGGAACGCTGCACCAACGAGACCAACCGGGCCGAGCGCACCCGCACGCCCCGCCCGCCCGGAGACACCCACTCGACCTGCCGGCGCAGCAACCCGGTGCGAAAGTCGAGCACCCGTTCGTGTGCGACCAGCTGTCCGTAGCGGACATCGAAGGGCTGATCGTCCACGAGCAGGCGGATTAGCTTGCCGTTGGTGACGTTGATGACGGTCTGGCCGGCCTCGGGGTAGCCGTAGCCGGCCTCGGCGTAGGGCAGCGGACGCGCCTCGAAGAGCCCGTTCAGATACGAGCCGGGGAGCCCATGCGGCTCGCCCTCATCGAGGTTCCCCCGCCACCCGATATGGCCGTTGGACAGGGTAAACACCGACTCGCTCTGCGCCAGCACACCCAGATCGAGGCCGGTCTCGCGCACACACCACGGCTCGACCCCATAGGCCGGATGGGTGATCACGCCGGGTCGACCGGGTCCAACAACTGCGCGAGGTCGGTCACGACCCGGTCCGCCCCGTGCGCCCGCAGCTGCTCGGCCTGCCCGACGCGGTCGACACCGACCACGAACCCAAACCCGCCGGCCCGACCAGCGGCCACCCCGGACAACGCATCCTCGAACACCGCCGCCTCGCCAGGCTCCACACCCAGCACCTTCGCCGCGGCCAGGTAGGTGTCCGGCGCGGGTTTTCCCGCCAGATGCTGTTCCTCGACGCTGACCCCGTCGATGCGCGTCTCGAAAAGGTCCGCGATCCCTGCGGCCTTGAGCACCTCGGCACAGTTGGCGCTGGAGGACACCACCGCCGTCTGCAGGCCCGCCGATCGGACCGCCTGGACGTAGCGGACCGAACCGAGGTAGGGCGTGACCCCGTCATGGCGGATCCTGCGCATCAAGATCGCGTTCTTGGCATCACCCAGCCCGATGATCGTCAGTGCTCCCGCCCGGTCCCCTGGGGCACCCGTCGGCACGTCGATGCCGCGTGACTGCAAGAAAGAGCTGGTGCCGTCGGCCCTGCTCTTGCCGTCAACGTAGGTGTCGTAGTCCCCCACCTCGTCGAAGGCGACGAACGTCGTCCCGGTCGCTTCAGCCCGAGCCTTCAGGTAACCGTCGAACATCTCCTTCCACGCCGCCGCGTGGAGCCTCGCCGTGTCAGTGAGCACACCGTCCAGATCGAACAGGCACGCCCGCACCCGCCCTGGCAGGCCCAGCGAGGTAGGTGGGACGAGGGCGAGAGTGGGCCGCTGCGACCTATCGGGGTGGTCCTGGCCGGAAGAGCTCGCCGACGTCATCGTTCCGACGCCACGATGTGGCGGGGACGCATGATGCGTCAGCTCCTTTCCCGCGGAGGCGACAGCGGAGGGAAGACGGGATACGTGTAACCCGCCCCCCAGTACGGCGCATACCCGTAATGGCCGTAGATACTCGCGTGATACGGCCGGTCATCGACGAGGTCCGGGGTGTAGCCGGGCGCCGCCGCGACCCGCTCACGTGACTGATCAACGAACACGTCGTCCACGGTGATCTTCGTGACGGCGTCGACCGGTATCAACAACTTCGTTTCGCCGAAGCCGAGGAATCCGCCGTGTTCGACCAGCAGAAAGCGGACCTTGTCCTCTGCGTCATCAACGAGGAGATCAGCGACCTTGCCGATGACGTCGCCGTTTTTGTCCTTGACCTGACGTCCGCGGACATCGTTCGCTGATTCGTCGACCGTCTGACCGCGATCACCCAGGACATACAGAGTGGCACTGTCGTTGTGTGTCATTTAAAGATCGTCTCCTAGTGCTAGTGGTGTGTCTCGTCATTGACTAACTGTTTGGCTGAGGGCGACACGGCCGCGGCGGACCTTGGTCAGGATGGATTCTGCGGTGGCGGTCCAGACGAAGGGTCTGGGGCTTTCGTTGCGCACGTCCATGTACTTCTCGATCGATGCCGCGAACAGCGTGGTCGTGCCGTGCCTCTTGTAGTCGCTGGTGGTCGTGCCCGTGCAAATCCATCACAGACAGGATGCAAGTCAGACTGTGGCTGGGCCGGTGCGAACGGCGTGGGCATTTCGGCCCTTGAGGGCGTGCCGTTCGTCCTCGGACAGTCCGCCCCAAACTCCGGCCTCCTGGCCAGACTCGATGGCCCACGTCAGGCAGCTATCAACGACCGCACAGCGACGGCAGATAGTTCTTGCCTTGTCGGCCTGGAGATGCGCGGAGTCGGTGTTCCCGATGGGGAAGAACAGCTCGGGGCTTTCGTCTGCGCAGGCTGCGCCGTTGCGCCAGGTCATCATGTTCGGGCTCCTTGAATCGAGGTCCGCGGAATCAGCGCTACCCTCGGCCAGCAACGCGTCCCAGATGCGCTGCGGTATTGGCTGTCATGACGACCACCCGCCGTGCAGGCCGATCCAGTGGTCAGGGCATGAGGCACGTCGTCATACCCAGCCCCTCCTGATTGGCCATCATGCTGGGGTTATGTGCCCCCGAGAAGCCGTCCATCGCCTTGGCACACTGAGAGACATGCTGGCCAAACGTGGGCTCTGGGGGCGCGGCGGCGGATGCACCAGCGGCGGACAGCACGATGGCGCCAGTCGCCAGAGAAGCCGCGAGGAGGATGCGAACTGAATTCATGATTGCGCCTTTCGTGGTGGTGAATGCGCTTCATCGATGCCAGGTCCACGATCTAGAGAGTGCGACCCTGTCGCCCGGGCGGTGAGCAGGAGGACCCGGATTGTGGGTCCCAAGTCCGACCCGGTTTGGCACGGTGAACTGTCCGAGGTGGGCCAGGACCGGCGATTCGGCGGCAACGGTGGCTGGTGACTAGATAAAGAGCAGCTGCGCGTCCTTGGTCCTGTCGATGAAGTCGCTGGCACTGATGATGTCCTCGACCTCGTCGAAGAGGTCTTCCTTGGTGAGGTGGTTCATGTCGGCGGACATGCGGCAGGCCCAGAGGTGTCCGCCGGAGGCGACGATCTGCGCGAGGAACTCGGGGACCTCGGGCGCGTCGACCTCGGCGATGGACTTCTTCAGCCTGGCCG